>NZ_JBFBGR010000017.1:0-167592 GCF_040684755.1 Streptomyces sp. NPDC089799
CGCAGGGGGTTGATCTCGGAGACCGCGCCGACGAACGTGGTCTTGCCCACGCCGAAGCCGCCCGCCACCACGATCTTCGCGGAGGTGGTGGAGCGGACCGCCCCACCGTGCGTACCTCCGTTAGAGCTTGCGAAGTCCACTGAGCACCCTCTCCAGCAGCGTCACGTCCGGCGTGCCGCCGGCCTCTCCATTGCCCGGCTGGTGGATGGCCACCATGCCTGCCTCGGCCAGGTCGGCGACCAGGATCCGGGCCACACCCAGCGGCATCGACAGCAGTGCCGACACCTCGGCGACCGACTTGACCTCGCGGCACAGCGTGCAGATGCGCTGGTGCTCGGGCAGCAGGCCGGACAGGTGCATCGGATCGGCCGTGGTGCTGACCAGGGCCTCGATGGCGAGCTGGTAGCGCGGCCTGGTCCGGCCGCCGGTCATCGCATAGGGGCGTACCAGCGGCTGGTCGCCTTCCGCGTACGACGAGTCGCCGTACGAATCGGAATAGGCGGGGGGCGGGGTCATGAATCCTCCGGGCTGCGACAGCAGTTGGTCAGCGTGCCGTCTGACGGTGGCCGGTGGGGGGACGGGATGACGGCCGGACGGTGGTACTGGGTCCCGGGGCCAGGGAAGGGACCCCGGTCTCCCGGCCGGCAGTACCGTCCGGCCGGGAGATGGGTGTTCAGCTGAGCAGGCTTCCCTGGAGCTCCGCGCGCAGGTCCGGGGTGAGGACGTTGCCGGCGCGGTCCACCAGGAGGGCCATCTCGTAGCCCACGAGGCCGATGTCGCACTCCGGGTGCGCGAGTACGGCCAGCGAGGAACCGTCGGAGATGGACATCAGGAACAGGAATCCCCGGTCCATCTCGACCACGGTCTGGTTGACGGAGCCGCCCTCGAAGATGCGAGAGGCTCCGGCGGTCAGGGAGGTCAGTCCGGAGGCCACGGCCGCGAGCTGGTCGGCCCGGTCGCGCGGGAATCCTTCGGACATGGCCAGCAGGAGACCGTCGGCGGAGACCACCACGGTGTGGGACACCCCGGGGGTGTTGTCCACGAAGTTGGTGATCAACCAGTTCAGGTTCTGTGCCGCCTGGCTCATCGAACTCAACTATCGCTCCTGCTGGTAAGTGGGGTCGATCTGGTAACTGCCGGTCTCCGGGCCGCCGGTGCCGGCCTGGCGGCCCTGCTGGATACCGCGTCGGAGGTTGGTCAGGCGGCCGCGCACGTCATCGGGCGCACGCGAGACCTGCGGGCCGGCCTGGGTGTCGTTGGCCTGCTGGGCGGTGCCCGCGACCAGGTTCGCACGCGGCACCCGGCGGGGCAGACCCGAGGTGGTCACTCCGCCGGCCGCGGGCTGACGCACCCGTTCGGCCTGTCGCATCAGCTCGTCGTTCGGGGACGACTTCCAGCTCACCTGCGGGGTGGGGCCCGTGGTGGCGGCCGGGGTCGGCTCCGGGGCGAGCTCCTGACCGCGCTGCGGGAGCGGCTGCTCCCTCAGCGGGGCCTGAGCGGTCTGCTGCGAACCCTGGGGCTGCTGGGGAACGCCCTGTCCCCGGTCGGGAGCCTGCGGCATGCCGCCGGCGCCGTCCTGCGGGTACCAGTTCGACTCCAGCGTGTCGAAGATCGGGCTGCGGGGCTCCGCCGCCGGGGGACCGCCGGCCGGCGGCAGGGCCTCCGGCTGCGGGGCCTGCGGGAGCCGCGGCGCCTCGGTGCGCGGTGCCGGCGGGGCCGCCTGGTGCTGCGGCATGCCCTGCCGGCCCTGGTCGCCGTACCCGCCGACCCCGGGGCCGCCGGGCCGCGCGAACTGGCCGGTGGCGGACGGGTCGACCGGACCGCGTACGTCGGGGCGCTCGAACTGGCCGGTGGACCCGTCCTGGGGCATGCCCCAGCCGCCGTTGTCCTGGGGGAGCGGAGCGTTGAAGTCCGGGCGGGGGAACTCCGCCGTGGAGCCGGGACCGGACAGCTCGTCGTGGCCGCGCGGTACGTCCGGGCCGCCGCGGTGGCCCTGGTCGGCCCCCCAGCTGGCCTGGTTGCCGGGCAGTTCGGCGCGCGGGGCACCGCCGCGGGCGGGCAGCTGCGGGCGCGGACCGCGCGACGGGGCCTGCGGGGCGGCCGGCGCCTGGGGGGCACCGGGACCCTGCGGACCACCGAGGCCCTGCGGACCACCGAAGCCCTGGGGAGCACCGGGACCCTGCGGGGCACCCGGGCCGCCGGCCGGCGGCTGCGGCCGCTCGAAGGCGTTGCCCTGCGGGAAGCCGGCCTGACCGGGGCCCTGCGGGGCCGCGGCCGGACGGCCCTGCGGACCGCCCGCGGCGCCACGGCCGGGCAGCGGGGAGTTCCCGCCGCCGAAGGCGTTCTGACCCTGTGCGGGACCCTGGCCGAGACCACCCTGGGGGTGCTGGCCCAGACCGCCCTGGGGGTTCTGGCCGAGACCACCCTGGGGGTTCTGGCCGAGACCGCCCTGCGGGTTCTGGCCGGCCGCACCGCGGCCCGCCGCCGAGGCGTGTCCGAAGGCACCCGCGAGACCGCCACCGCCCTGCGGCTGGCCGCCCTCGCGGCCGGGCAGCGCGGCACGCTGCGGACTACCGGACATCTGGCCGCGCTGCGGGGCGCCGCCCACCTGCTGGCGTCCGGGAGCGCCGGCCACCGGGGCACCGCCCTGCTGGCCGGCCGGGCCGCCCTGGCCGCCGGGCGCACCCGGAGTGCCCGGGCCGCCGGGCTTGCGCCCGCCCTGGGCGACGTCCACGGGGAGCATGACGAGGGCCGTCGTACCGCCGGAGTCGGAGGGACGCAGCTGGATGCGGATGCCGTGTCGCAGGGACAGGCGGCCGACCACGAACAGACCCATGCGGCGGGAGACCGAGACGTCCACGGTCGGCGGTGCGGCGAGCCGCTCGTTGATCGCGGCCAGGTCCTCGGGGGACAGGCCGATGCCGGTGTCGTGGATCTCGACCAGCACGCGGCCGTCGGGCAGTGCGTGACCGGTGACCTTGACCTTGGTCTGCGGGGAGGAGAACGAGGTCGCGTTCTCCAGCAGCTCGGCGAGGAGGTGCACGAGGTCGTTGACGACGCGGCCGGCGACCTCGGTGCCGGGCACCGAGGCGAGTTCGATGCGCTCGTACTGCTCCACCTCGGACGCGGCGGCGCGGAGGACGTCGACCAGGGGGACCGGGCGGGTCCACCGGCGGCCCGGCTCCTCGCCCGCGAGGACGAGGAGGTTTTCGCCGTTACGGCGCATGCGGGTCGCGAGGTGGTCGAGCTTGAAGAGGGAGGACAGCTGGTCCGGGTCGGCCTCGCGGGACTCCAGCTCGGAGATCAGCGAGAGCTGGCGCTGGATGAGACCCTGCGAACGGCGCGAGAGGTTGGTGAACATCGCGTTGACGTTGCCCCGGAGGAGGGCCTGCTCGGCGGCGAGGCGGACCGCCTCGCGGTGCACGTCGTCGAAGGCCGCGGCCACCTGGCCGATCTCGTCGCGGGAGTGCACACCGACCGACTCGACGTGGGTGTCCACGTCCTGCGGGTCGGACTCGGAGAGCTGCTTGACGAGCTCGGGCAGGCGTTCCTGGGCGACCTTGGTCGCGGTGTCCTGCAGCCGCCGCAGCGAGCGGATCATGGAGCGGGACACGACGAAGGCGCCGGCGAGCGAGACGCCGAGGACGAGGAGGATCAGCGCACCGTTGATGATGGCGTCGCGCTGCGACTCGTTCTTGAGTTCGCGGGCCTTCTGCTCCATGTCCCCGAGGAGCTGGAGCTCGATCCGCTTCATCGCCACGATCTTGTTGTCGTAGGCGTCGTACCAGTCCAGCCAGGTGCGGGGGGTCTCCTTGCCGAACTGGCCCGGGTTCTTCAGCACGCGGCCGGCGTAGCTGTCCGCGGAGGAGATCTCGGAGTTGCCGGAGCCCAGCGGGGCCAGCAGTTCCTCGGACTTGCCCTGGTAGACCAGTTCGAAGGTGACCTTGGCCTGGTCGTAGTTCCGGTACGCCGAGTAGGCGTAGAGCCGGTCGTTCTCCTCGAAGGTCTTCGGCTGGGTGGGGGTCGCGGGGAGGGCCGCCGCGATCATCGCGCGCTGGATGGACGCGTATTCCTTGGCGGAGGAGAACGCGGCCAGCGCACGGGTGCGCTTGATCATCTCAGGGCTGGAGGTCGCCTGCGCCATGTCCTGGGAGAGCGAGAGCAGCGAGACGATCAGGGCGTTGTACTGCGAGACGGTCTGCTGCGATCCGTGCACGTAGGCGTTCTGGCGGATCTCGTCGAGCGAGGCGATCTGCCGGCTGATCTGCGTGACGTTGCTGCGGATCGACTTGAGCGTCTCGTCCTTGTCCTCCTGGTCGTCGATGCTCTGCGTGGCATCGGCGAAGGACAGGGCGGCCGCGTTGGTGGAGTTCCTGACGGACTCGACCGTGGAGTCGGCCTTGCCGTTGCTCATCGGACCGGCCGACCGGTCGCGCTCCTCCTGGAGCGCGGAGGCCAGGTTGGTGGCCTGCCGGGTCAGCGTGGTCAGCAGCTGCATGTGCTCCAGCTGCTGGATCTCGTTGAGCGAGTCGTTGATTCGTACGGCACCCAGCGTGGTGGCCGCGACGACGGGCAGGGTCAGCAGCGACAGCAGTCGCGTACTGATGCGCCAGTTCTGGAGGGCGAGACGGGAACCGGGCCCACTGGGGGCCTTCGGTATCGCCTGGCCCAGCTCGACGGGCTCGGTCGTGGCGCCGGCCTGGGCGGCCTTGCGGCCCTTGCCCTTGGCGCTGTTCTTGGCGGCCTTGGCCTTGCCCTTGCCCTTGCCGGGCGGCTGAGCGGCTCCGGCCTGGCCGGCGGCGGCACCTTCGGCGCCCGGCCCGCGGTTCTGCGCGTGCTGGGGCGAGGAGCCACGGTCGGTCCCGCCGCGGGGCTCCTGCTCCGCCGCAGCGCTGCCATCCCTCTTGAAACGTCCCTGCACTAGCGTCGCAACCTCTGGACCAGGCGTCCCGCCGGGCGAGCGGAGGGACGGTGTCGAGTCGTGGGGCCCGTCGGGCCCCGTGGTGGTCGTCGTGACCGCGCGTCTTTCGTTGATTTTTCTTGATTCCCGCGCCGGTCCCGCGAATTCCAGCACAGTGGCGGATCTCCAACAAGGTGCGAGACCCCCACCGGAGAGTCGCTCACGAAACGTGACGCGGGCGCTACGGCGAGTGGAGGGCGTTTGGGAAGGAATCGGACTTCCGCGATCGAAACGCCGGGGGGCTCCGGGTGTCCCAGTCGAGATGATCAGCAGCGGAATGGAACATTCAGTGGCGCAATGTCCGTTTCCGTGGCCCCATGTGACCCGTCGGTATGTCCGTAATGCCGGGTGACTCGTGAGCAAACTCACATAGCCATGGCCATTACTTCCCCGTTCTCGCGGGGATTCAGATGTTTAGCCTTTCCCTTTACAGGGATGGCACATCCGACAATCGGCGCCCGCGCGGCGCCCCGCTCACCGACAGGGCCTGAAGACTCCGATGAAGACGACCATGATCTTCCGCAACATAGCCAACCCCCGCCGCACCACCCTGGCGCACCTGAAGGACGCCGAGGACCTGCAGGCGCTGGAGGTTCCGGAGCACTCGGTCGAGCTGCCGACCCAGACGGCCAACCCCCGCCGCACCGTCCTGATGGACGCGCCCGTCGCCGCCGCGCAGCCGTAAACGGCGCCGGTCAGGCCCCTCGGCCGCGTTAGCCTGGACCCGCAGACTCCAGCCAGCGGAAAAACAAGAGGGGCAGGCGCGACCCTTGCGCATCGCCAGATTCTCGATCGACGGAAATGTCGCCTTCGGCGCCGTTGAGGGCACCGCTCCCGACGAACTCGTCATCGACATCATCAAGGGCATCCCGTTCGCGGACTTCGAGCTCTCCGGCACGAAGGTCCCGCTGAGCAAGGTCCGGTTGCTGCCGCCGGTGCTCCCCAACAAGGTCGTGGCCATCGGCCGCAACTACGCGGAGCACGCGGCGGAGCTCGGCAACGAGGTACCCGACGCCCCGATCACCTTCTTCAAGCCCTCCACCTCGGTGGTGGGCCCGGGCGATCCCATCGCCTACCCCTCCTTCTCGCAGGAGCTCCACCACGAGGCGGAGCTGGCCGTGGTCATCGGCCGCATGTGCCGAGAGGTGCCGCGGGAGCGCGTCAAGGACGTGATCCTCGGCTACACCTGCGCCAACGACGTCACCGCGCGCGACGTCCAGCAGCGCGAGAAGCAGTGGGCCAGGGCCAAGGGCTTCGACAGCTCCTGCCCGCTCGGCCCCTGGATCGAGACCGAGCTCGACCCGTCCGACCTCGCCGTGCAGTGCACGGTCAACGGCGAACAGCGGCAGCTCGGCCGCACCAGCGAGATGGTCCGCTCCATCGAGGACCTCATCGTGCACATCACCGAGGCGATGACGCTGCTCCCCGGCGACGTCGTCCTCACGGGGACCCCGGCCGGAGTCGGACCCCTCAACGTCGGCGACGAGGTCGCCGTCACCATCGAAGGCATCGGCACTCTCACCAACAAGGTGATCAAGCGTGGCTAACGGCTCCGTCCGCGTACGTTTCTGTCCCTCTCCGACCGGCAACCCCCATGTGGGCCTGGTCCGCACCGCCCTGTTCAACTGGGCGTTCGCCCGCCACCACGGCGGCACCTTCGTCTTCCGCATCGAGGACACCGACGCGGCGCGCGACAGCGAGGAGTCGTACGACCAGCTCCTCGACTCCCTGCGCTGGCTCGGCTTCACCTGGGACGAGGGCCCCGAGGCCGGCGGCCCGCACGCCCCGTACCGCCAGTCCCAGCGGATGGACATCTACGCGGACGTCGCGAAGAAGCTCATCGACGGCGGCTACGCCTACCACTGCTACTGCACCGCCGAGGAGCTCGACGAGCGCCGCGAGCTCGCCCGCCGCGAGGGCCGCCCGTCCGGCTACGACGGCATGTGCCGCGTGGTCACCGAGGAGCAGAAGGCGGCCTACGAGGCCGAGGGCCGCACCTCGATCGTGCGCTTCCGGATGCCCGACGAGCCCATCACCTTCACCGACCTGGTCCGCGGCGAGCTCACCTTCACCCCGGAGAACGTGCCGGACTACGGCATCCTCCGGGCCAACGGCGCCCCGCTCTACACCCTGGTCAACCCGGTCGACGACGCGCTCATGGAGATCACCCACGTCCTGCGCGGCGAGGACCTGCTCTCCTCCACCCCCCGCCAGATCGCGCTCTACAAGGCGCTGATCGAGCTGGGCGTCGCCAAGGAGATCCCCTCCTTCGGCCACCTGCCGTACGTGATGGGCGAGGGCAACAAGAAGCTCTCCAAGCGCGACCCGCAGGCCTCGCTCAACATCTACCGCGAGCGCGGCTTCCTGCCCGAGGGCCTCCTCAACTACCTCTCCCTCCTCGGCTGGTCGTTCTCCGCCGACCAGGACCTCTTCACCATCGAGGAGATGGTGGCGAAGTTCGACATCGCGGACGTCAACGCCAACCCGGCCCGCTTCGACCTGAAGAAGTGCGAGGCCATCAACGCCGAGCACATCCGCCGGCTGGACCCGAAGGCCTTCGCGGACGCCTGCACCCCGTGGCTGCGCGCCCCGCACGCCCCCTGGGCGCCGGAGGACTTCGACCAGGCCGCCTGGGAGGCGATCGCCCCGCACGCGCAGACCCGCGTCACGGTCCTCTCGGACATCACGGCCAACGTGGACTTCCTGTTCCTCCCCGAGCCGGTCTCCGACGAGGCCTCCTGGGACAAGGCGATGAAGGGCGAGCCGGCGGCGCTGCTCACCACCGCCCGCGCCAACCTGGAGTCCGCCGACTGGTCGGACCCGGAGTCGCTCAAGCAGGCCGTGCTCACCGCCGGCGAGGCCCACGGACTCAAGCTCGGCAAGGCCCAGGCCCCGGTCCGGGTGGCCGTCACCGGCCGCACCGTCGGCCTGCCGCTCTTCGAGTCCCTGGAGATCCTGGGCAAGGACAAGACCCTGGCCCGCATCGACGCGGCCCTGGCGAAGCTCGCCGGCTGAGTCGTTCGTCACGTCCCGTGGGGGCGGTCGTCCGGAAGTGCGTTTTTCGCACTGCCCCGGACGGCCGCCCCCGCGGCGTTGTAGCGTCGGTCACATGCAGATCCGCGCCGTGCTCTGGGACATCGACGACACCCTCTTCGACTACACGGGCGCGGACACCGCCGGTCTGGCGCGGTGGCTCGCCGAACAGGGCCTCGACGGCCTCCACGGGACACCGGAACGGGCGCTGCGGACCTGGCGGGAGGCCACGGAGCGGCACTGGGAGCGCTTCTCCGGCGGGCAGGTGTCCTTCCGGGGGCAGCGCAGGGACCGCGTGCGGGACTTCCTGCAGCGGCCCGGACTGACCGACGAGGAAGCCGAGGTCTGGTTCGGCCGCTACCTGGAGCACTACGAGGCCGCCTGGGCGCTCTTCCCGGACGTGCTGCCGGTGCTGGACGCCCTCACGGACACCCACCGGCACGGGCTGCTGTCCAACTCCAGCGCCCCCGTCCAGGAACGCAAGATGCGCAGCCTGGGCCTGTGGGAGCGGTTCGAGGTGCTGGTGTGCGCCGCCGAACTGGGCGTGAGCAAGCCGGAGGCGGAGGCGTTCCTGGCCGGCTGCGCCGCGCTGGGGCTGGAACCCGCCGAAGTGGCGTACGTGGGGGACAACCGCGAGATCGACGCCCTCGGCGCCCGGGACGCCGGACTGGTCGCCGTATGGCTGGACCGGCGGGGCGACGGAGGCCCGGCACCCGAGGGCACGCACCGGATCGAAGGGCTCGCGGAGCTGCCCGGAGTGCTGGCCGGGCATACCCGTTTTGGAGCACGGTCAGGCATCCGGTAATGTTCTTTCTGCGCCGCCGGGAGCGGGCCGAAAGGCCGGAAACCACGGAGGCGCCACTCAGAACGAAACCCCCCACGGTGGGTTGAGTTTTGGTGGGGTATGGTGTAATTGGCAACACGGCTGATTCTGGTTCAGTTGTTCTAGGTTCGAGTCCTGGTACCCCAGCGCAGTGCGCATGCAGTGCTTGCCCCCGTTGTGTAGCGGCCTAGCACGCCGCCCTCTCAAGGCGGTAGCGCCGGTTCGAATCCGGTCGGGGGTACAGATCCTTCCCGCGAGGTCTCCTGGGTAGCTCCCGGACGTCTCGATGCAGGATCGCTAGGGCCCCCGTTGTGTAGCGGCCTAGCACGCCGCCCTCTCAAGGCGGTAGCGCCGGTTCGAATCCGGTCGGGGGTACCAACTGGTATAAGCCACCAGTGGCCTATGGTGTAATTGGCAGCACGACTGATTCTGGTTCAGTTAGTCTTGGTTCGAGTCCAGGTAGGCCAGCGCAAAGTGACACCATGCGACTACCGTCGCGTATAACTCAAGATCTTGCCCCCGTTGTGTAGCGGCCTAGCACGCCGCCCTCTCAAGGCGGTAGCGCCGGTTCGAATCCGGTCGGGGGTACGTGAGGAAAGGCCCTCCGCGATCATCGCGGAGGGCCTTTCGCATGCCCGGCGCCATGAGCCCGAGGGGGCGGCCCCGGCGCCGTGGACCCAAAAGAAAGCGGGCCCGGAGGCGCGTGGCAGGACGTGTGCGGCGTCGTACGCGCCCCCGGACCCGGGGGGTGTGCAAATAGGGTTGAGCAGGTCAGCCGGCCCGGCGCAGCGCCTCGGTGAGACGTGCGGCCGCGTCGATGACCGCCTGGGCGTGCATCCGGCCGGGGTGCCGGGTCAGCCGCTCGATCGGCCCGGAGACCGATACGGCGGCCACCACGCGGTTCGACGGCCCGCGCACCGGCGCCGAGACGGAAGCCACGCCCGGCTCCCGCTCGCCGATCGACTGGGCCCAGCCGCGGCGACGTACGCCGGAGAGGGCCGTCGCCGTGAAGCGCGCGCCCTGAAGACCCCGGTGCAGCCGCTCGGGCTCCTCCCAGGCCATCAGGATCTGCGCGGCCGAGCCGGCCTTCATCGGGAGCGTGGAGCCGACCGGCACCGTGTCCCGCAGACCGGACAGCCGCTCGGCGGCCGCCACGCAGATGCGCATGTCTCCCTGACGGCGGTAGAGCTGTGCGCTCTCCCCGGTCACGTCGCGGAGGTGGGTGAGTACCGGTCCCGCCGTGGCCAGCAGGCGGTCCTCGCCGGCCGCGGCGGCGAGCTCCGCCAGCCGCGGGCCGAGGATGAACCTGCCCTGCATGTCCCTCGCCACCATCCGGTGGTGTTCCAGTGCCACGGCAAGGCGATGTGCCGTGGGTCGTGCGAGCCCTGTCGCCGCGACCAGCCCGGCGAGGGTGGCCGGACCGGACTCCAGTGCGCTCAAAACCAGAGCTGCCTTGTCGAGAACGCCGACGCCGCTAGAGTTGTCCATGCAACGATATTCACGTCTCACACTGTGAAACGCAAGTTCAAATTTTCCAAGAACCCGCCAGTCTGTATGTACGGGCCCACGAACCACTGGGTTCTGGATCTCTAGGAGTGCCGGGACAACCAGCCGGCCGGAGGGAAAGCGATGGGTAGGACACTCGCGGAGAAGGTCTGGGACGACCACGTCGTCCGGCGCGCCGAGGGCGAGCCCGATCTCCTCTTCATCGATCTGCACCTGCTGCACGAGGTGACCAGCCCGCAGGCCTTCGAGGGGCTGCGCCAGGCCGGCCGCAAGGTCCGGCGCCTCGACCTCACCATCGCGACCGAGGACCACAACACCCCCACGATCGACATCGACAAGCCGATCGCGGACCCGGTCTCCCGGGCCCAGCTGGAGACCCTGCGCAGCAACTGCGCCGAGTTCGGTGTCCGCCTGCACTCGCTGGGCGACGTCGAGCAGGGCGTCGTCCACGTGGTGGGACCGCAGCTGGGACTGACCCAGCCCGGCACCACCGTGGTCTGCGGTGACTCCCACACCTCCACGCACGGCGCCTTCGGCGCGCTGGCCTTCGGCATCGGCACCAGCCAGGTCGAGCACGTGCTGGCCACCCAGACGCTGCCGATGGCCCGCCCCAAGACCATGGCGATCACGGTCACCGGCGAGCTGGCCGAGGGCGTCACCGCCAAGGACCTGATCCTGGCGATCATCGCCAGGATCGGCACCGGCGGCGGCCAGGGCTACGTCCTGGAGTACCGCGGCGAGGCCGTCGAGAAGCTCTCGATGGAAGCCCGGATGACCATCTGCAACATGTCGATCGAGGCCGGCGCCCGGGCGGGCATGATCGCCCCGGACCAGACCACCTTCGACTACCTGCAGGGCCGCGACCACGCCCCGGTCGGCGAGGACTGGGACGCCGCCGTCGCGTACTGGAAGACCCTGCGCACGGACGAGGACGCGGTCTTCGACGCCGAGGTCGTCATCGACGGCGCCGCGCTGACCCCGTTCGTCACCTGGGGCACCAACCCCGGCCAGGGCGCCCCGCTGTCGGCCAACGTCCCCGACCCGGCTTCGTACGAGGACCCTTCGGAGCGCCTCGCGGCCGAAAAGGCCCTGGAGTACATGGGGTTGGAGGCCGGCCAGCCGCTGCGCGACATCAAGGTCGACACCGTCTTCGTAGGTTCCTGCACCAACGGCCGGATCGAGGACCTGCGCGCCGTCGCCGGCATCATCAAGGGCCGCAAAGTCGCCGACGGCGTACGGATGCTGGTCGTCCCCGGCTCCGCCCGGGTCGGTCTGCAGGCCATCGACGAGGGCCTGGACCAGGTCTTCAAGGAGGCCGGCGCCGAATGGCGGCACGCGGGCTGTTCGATGTGCCTGGGCATGAACCCCGACCAGTTGGCTCCCGGTGAGCGCTCGGCGTCCACCTCCAACCGCAACTTCGAGGGCCGGCAGGGCAAGGGCGGACGCACCCACCTGGTCTCCCCGCAGGTGGCCGCGGCCACCGCGGTGCTGGGCCACCTGGCCTCGCCCGCCGACCTGACCGCATCCCCGGCCGTTCCCGCCCCCTCCGGAGTCTGATCACCCATGGAAGCCTTCACCACGCACACCGGCCGGGCCGTCCCGCTGCGCCGCAGCAACGTCGACACCGACCAGATCATCCCGGCCCACTGGCTCAAGAAGATCACCCGCGACGGTTTCGAGGACGGGCTCTTCGAGGCCTGGCGCAAGGACCCCGAGTTCGTCACCAACCGCCCGGAGCGCCAGGGCGCGACCGTGCTCGTGGCGGGCCCCGACTTCGGCACCGGCTCCTCCCGGGAACACGCCGTGTGGGCGCTGCAGAACTACGGTTTCAAGACCGTGATCTCCTCCCGGTTCGCCGACATCTTCCGCGGCAACTCCCTGAAGAACGGTCTGCTGACCGTCGTCCTGCCGCAGGAGACCGTCGACCGGCTCTGGGAGCTGACCGAGGCCGACCCGGCCGCCGAGATCACCGTCGACCTGGTCGCCCGCCAGGTCCGCGCGGCCGGAATCGAGGCCGAGTTCGAGCTGGACGACAACGCCCGCTGGCGTCTGCTGGAGGGTCTGGACGACATCTCCCTCACCCTTCAGAACGAAGAGGACATCGCCCGGTACGAAAGCGCGCGGCCGTCCTTCAAGCCCCGTACGATTCAGGCCTGATTCCGTCTGATCAGGGCTTATTCACCCTGAGGTGATCGAGTTACGCACACTGTGCCCCCCGCCTTCCGGCGGGGGGCACAGTCGTATGTTGAGGGCCCGTGAGGCGACAACTCGCCCCAGATGGCACAATCTGTGCATGGAACGCGACAGTCAACTCGAGCTCTACGAACTCGTCGCGGACCGGTTGAAAGAAGCACACACGAAGGTGCGCTCACTGCAAGTCCCGGAGGGCGTAAGGATGGCGCTGACCCGGAAGCTGTTGGTCGTCACGGCCGCGGCGAAGCACGATCTCGCCGATGCGGCAAGGCGCCTGGACAGGTTGATGAAGGACCTCGACGAGGGTCGATTCCCTGAAGGCGACTGATGCGAAGGAACTCCGCGACGGCGTACTCAACGCGTACAACCGTTGCGGCACTAGGGTGATTAGCCCGTTTCGTGTTTGATTTGCGGTATATATCCGCCTAACGTGCGAAATAGCTTGAACACATTCGTTCCGGCGATGTCTCCGAAGGGGAAGACGTGAACAAGGCGCAGCTCGTAGAAGCGATTGCCGACAAGCTCGGCGGCCGTCAGCAGGCCGCGGACGCTGTCGACGCGGTACTCGACGCGATGGTCCGCGCGGTGGTCGCGGGCGACCGCGTCTCGGTCACGGGCTTCGGCTCGTTCGAGAAGGTGGACCGTCCGGCCCGCTACGCCCGCAATCCGCAGACGGGTGAACGCGTCCGGGTCAAGAAGACCTCGGTGCCCCGCTTCCGCGCGGGCCAGGGCTTCAAGGACCTGGTCAGCGGCACCAAGAAGCTCCCCAAGGGCGACGAGGTGGCCGTGAAGAAGGCCCCGAAGGGCAGCCTGACCGGGGGTGCCTCCGCCACGGTCAAGAAGGCCGCGGCCAAGAAGACCACCGCGGCCAAGAAGGCCGCCGTGAAGAAGACGACGGCCGCCGCGAAGAAGACCACCACGGCGGCGAAGAAGACCACGACGGCGGCGGCGAAGAAGACCACCGTCAAGAAGGCCGCGGTCAAGAAGACCACGGCCGCCGCGAAGAAGGCGGCCCCGGCGAAGACCGCCGCGAAGAAGACCACCGCGAAGAAGACCGCGCCGGCCAAGAAGGCCGTGGCGAAGAAGGCGCCCGCCAAGAAGACGACGGCGCGCAAGACCACCACCGCGAAGAAGACCACCGCCCGCAAGAAGTAGAGCGGCAGCAGTCACACACGTCGGGCGGGTCTCCCTTCGGGGGAGACCCGCCCGCGGTGTCTTGCCTGCCGTGCGGTGTCCTGCGGCCGCTTCGGGCGGTGTACCTCAGAGCGTCTGCAGCGTGATGAGGGTGATGCGCAGGGCGCTGCCCTCACCCTCGGTCTCGATCCGCACCCGCTGCCCCGGCCGCAGCAGCCGCAGGCCGCCGGCGTCGAAGGCCGGCGCCTCGAAGGGCACCGGGGTGCCGTCGTCCAGCAGCACACTGCCGCTGCGGGTCTGCTCGTCGTACGTGAACGCGGTTGCCTGCATACCCGCACTGTATCGGGCCGTGTACGGACCGAGACCCAGGGCCGCCGCGGCCCGGAGATCCGACCCCGTGTCCACGTCCCGGCGCACGCTGTCGACCCCGCGGACGGCGATTTCCACCGCCCCCGACGCCGAATGCCGCAGCCGTGACGCCCCTCCGAACGCGGGCGCCAATTCCACACCCGGAGCCGCCGAAAGCAAGGTCGTTCCGATTCCTGCCGCATCCGCCAGAAATGCCCGGGCGAAATCCCCCGCCCTTTCGAGCACGCGTAGCAATTCCGACGGCCGCAGTGCGGGCAGGTCCGCGTTCATCGCGGCCACCGCCGCCTCCGCCCGGGCCGCCCGCACCGCCCGCGCCCCGTGGGCCAGCGCCGCGTTGAGCCCCGCCCCCGGAGCGTCCGGCACGATCCACGCCCCCAGGTGCGCCAGTTCCGCCCCGGCCAGCGGATCGTCCGTGACCACCACCACATCCCGTACGGCCCCGCAGGCCAAGGCCGCCGCCACGGTGTCCTGTGCGAACGCCAGCGCGAGTCCGGCACGGTCCGGACCGGCCGCCTCAGCCAGGCGGCTCTTGGCCACGGAGAGGGGCTTCAGCGGCACCACCAGGCTCCACACCGCAGTCACCCGCCCCATCGCCCCCACCCGCCATCCCCTCGCGCACCGGACCGTCATTGTCCCCCCGGCTCCGACGGCCCGTGGGCCCGGTGCGACGAGCGAGGCGTACGGTGTCCTCGACAGAGACCGGACCCGGGGCCACACTTGTCCGGCCCACCAGGTGTCCCCACCACCCAAACCGGTCCAAGAGGAAGGTGCACGAGTGTCCCGCCGCAGAATCGGCTTCTGGTACCGCCTGGCCGCGGTCATCGCCAAACCGCCGCTGGTAGTGCTGTTCAAGCGGGACTGGCGGGGAATGGAGCACATTCCGGCCGACGGAGGCTTTATCACCGCCGTCAATCACAACTCGTATCTGGACCCGCTGTCCTACGCGCACTACCAGTACAACACCGGCCGGGTTCCCCGCTTTCTCGCGAAGGCCGGACTCTTCAGGACGCCTTTCGTCGGCATGATGCTGCGCGGCACCGGCCAGATCCCCGTCTACCGCGAGACGACCAACGCCATGGACGCCTTCCGGGCCGCCGTGGACGCCATCGAGCGCGGCGAATGCGTGGCCATCTACCCCGAGGGCACCATCACCCGCGATCCCGACGTGTGGCCCATGGCCGGCAAGACCGGCGCCGCCCGGATCGCCCTGCTCACCAAGGCCCCTGTCATCCCGGTGGCCCAGTGGGGCGCCAACCTGGCGATGCCGCCGTACGCCAAGGAGAACAAGCTCAGCCTGTTCCCGCGGAAGACCCTCAAGGTGCTGGCCGGCCCGCCCGTGGACCTGTCCGCCTTCCACGACCGCGAGCCCACGCCCGAGGTGCTCAAAGAGGTCACCGAAGTCATCATGGCGGCCGTCACCCGGCTGCTGGAGGAACTGCGCGGCGAGCAGGCCCCCGAGCAGCCCTACGACCACCGCAGGGCCAGGGCGGAACAGCGGCGCAAGGCCGCGGGGGAGGGCACGAAGTGAACCGTACGACGGACCGGCCGCTGAAGGTCGGCGTCTTCGCCGCGGGCTCGTGGGGCACCGCCTTCGGCATGGTGATGGCCGACGCGGGCTGCGAGGTCACCCTCTGGCACCGCCGTCCGGAGCTCGTCGAGGCCATCAACACCACCCGCACCAACCCGGACTACCTGCCCGGCATCGAACTCCCCGGGAACCTGAGGGCCACCGGGGACGCCGCCGAGGCCGCCCGGGACGCCGACTTCACGGTGCTCTCCATCCCCTCGCAGACCCTCCGCGGCAACCTCGCGGAATGGGCGCCGCTGCTGGCCCCCGACACCGTGCTCGTCTCCCTGATGAAGGGCATCGAACTCGGCACCGCCAAGCGGATGAGCGAGGTCATCGAAGAGGTGATGGTGAGCAAGTCCCCGCACGGGGCCGCGCCCGAGGAGGTCAGGCGGCGGGTGGCCGTGGTCACCGGCCCCAACCTGGCCCGCGAGATCGCCCAGCGGCAGCCCGCGGCCTCCGTGGTCGCCTGCCCGGACGAGTCCGTGGCCCGACGCCTCCAGGCCGCCTGCCACACCCCGTACTTCCGCCCGTACACCAACACCGACGTGGTCGGCTGCGAGCTCGGCGGCGCCGTGAAGAACGTCATCGGCCTGGCCGTCGGCATCGCCGACGGCATGGGCCTCGGCGACAACACCAAGGGCTCCCTGATCACCCGCGGACTCGCCGAAACGACCCGGCTGGGCCTGGCGATGGGGGCCGAGCCGCTGACCTTCTCCGGCCTGGCCGGACTCGGTGACCTGGTCGCGACCTGCTCCTCGCCGCTGTCCCGGAACCACACCTTCGGCACCAACCTGGGCCGCGGCATGAGCCTGGAGGAGACCATCGCGGTCACCAAACAGACCGCCGAAGGCGTCAAGTCCTGCCAGTCGGTGGCCGATCTGGCCCGCCGGCACGGGGTCGACATGCCCATCACCGACACGGTCGTGGACATCGTCCACCACGGCAAGCCGCCGCTGGTCGCACTGAAGGACCTGATGGGACGCAGCGCCAAACCGGAACGGAGCTGACACCTTTCCGGACGTCTGAGCGGGTACTCTCGTGGCGATATGAGCAGCGAGAACCTCCCCCAGACCCCTGAGCAGCAGGGCCGCAAGCCCCGTGTGGCCGTCGTCTTCGGCGGCCGCAGCTCGGAACACGCCATCTCGGTCGTCACGGCGGGCGCCGTGCTCAGGTCCATCGACCGGTCCAAGTACGAGGTGCTGCCGATCGGCATCACCGTCGACGGCCGCTGGGCGCTGACCGCCGACGTGCCGGCCCGGATGGCCATCACCGACGGCAAGCTCCCCAGCGTGGGCGAGCTCGCCGAGTCCGAGGACGGCGCCGTCCTCCTCCCCGTGGACCCGGCCAGCCGAGAGGTCCTCTACACCGAACCCGGCGCCGTGCCCAAGGCCCTGGGCGAGGTCGACGTGGTCTTCCCGGTCCTGCACGGCCCGTACGGCGAGGACGGCACCCTCCAGGGCCTCCTGGAGCTCTCCGGCACCCCGTACGTCGGCTCGGGCGTGCTCGCCTCGGCCGTCGGCCAGGACAAGGAGTACATGAAGCGGGTGTTCACCTCGTTCGGGCTGGCCGTCGGCCCGCACCTGACCATCCGCCCCCGCGAGTGGGCGCAGGACGAGACCGCCGCCCGCGAACGCATCCTGGACTTCGCCGCCGAGCACGGCTGGCCGCTGTTCATCAAGCCCGCCCGGGCCGGCTCCTCCATCGGCATCACCAAGGTCGACGACGTCTCCGGCCTGGCCGCGGCCGTCAAGGAGGCCCAGCGCCACGACCCGAAGATCATCGTGGAGGCGCTGCTGCGCGGCCGCGAGATCGAGGTCGGCGTCCTCGAATTCGAGGACGGGCCGCGGGCCAGCGTCCCGGCCGAGATCCCGCCGGTCTCCAGCCACGACTTCTACGACTTCGAGGCGAAGTACATCGACTCGGCGTCCGGGATCGTGCCCGCGCCGCTCACCCCGGAGCAGACCGCCGAGGTCCAGCGGCTCGCCGTGGAGGCGTACGAGGCGGCCTCCTGCGAGGGCCTGGTGCGTGCCGACTTCTTCCTCACCGAGGACGGCACCTTCGTCATCAACGAGATCAACACCATGCCCGGCTTCACGCCGATCTCCATGTACCCGCGGATGTGGCAGGAGTCCGGGATCGAGTACCCGGAGCTGGTCGACCTGCTGCTGCAGGCCGCCCTGCGCCGGTCCACGGGCCTGCGCTAGCAGCGGCCGGCCGTACGCGGCCCGGTCGTACGCGTCACCGAACCGCCCGCCGGGTCGCTCCCGGCGGGCGGTTCGGCGCGCGGGGCACCGGGTCGGTACGACGCGATCCGGGTCAGTACGAGGCGATCCCCTCGGGCACCGTCTCGGCGACGGCGGCCGAAAGGCCGACGAGCATCCCGGCGTCCTTGGCGTGCGCCTCGTCCACCACGACCTCGGTGTACGCCTTGCGGAGCCCGGTGGTGAACCGGAACCCGCCGCCGTCCAGCTTCTCCATCAGCCAGCCGACGCCGTTCACCGTGATGCCGTCCTGTTCCGGATCCAGCATCTTCCCGGGCCGGGGGATCCCGCACCGCAGTACGATCGCCGAGCCGCCCCACGAGGCGGTCAGCTCGGACCCGGGATCCGTCCCGGTCCGCTCCAGACCGGCCACCGTGTCCGGGAGCTCCCTGTGCAGCGCGGCACAGAGCCCCGAGACCTCGGCGGGCGGCGAGGGCGGGGGCGCCACCCGGGCGACGGAGTCGCCCGGCGCGCAGCCCGCGAGGGCGAGGGCGCCGATCAGGGCGGGCAGGGCCAGCAGACCGACCGGCCGGCGGTGGAGGGACATCACCGGCCAAGAGTAGACGGGGGCTACAGATGCACCACCGGGCAGGTCAGAGTGCGGGTGATCCCCTCCACCTGCTGGACCTTGGCGACCACCATGCGGCCGAGTTCGTCCACGGTGTCCGCCTGGGCGCGCACGATCACGTCGTACGGCCCGGTCACGTCCTCGGCCTGGATCACCCCCGGGATCTCGGAGATGGACTCGGCGACGATCGACGCCTTGCCCACCTCGGTCTGAATGAGGATGTACGCCTGTACCACGGAACCTCCAGGGCGGCCACGAGGAGCATTTCCCCTACCCTCGGGGTGGGCCCGGTCATTCGGGTGGGCCCGGGGGAGAAGGGACGCCACGGTACCGCGTCGCCGAGGGCCACGGGGAGACCCGGGGACCAGGCGCCGCGCGCTGCGGGGCGTACGGAGAGCAGAAGTTGACGTATCTGTTGACGGTACCCAGAGCTGTGACGGCGCGCGACCGCAAGCGGACTGGGCCAGAAGGAGCACAGCGATGAAGGGCACTGTGGGCGAACTGGGAGAGTTCGGGCTCATCAAGGAGCTCACCTCCCGGCTCACCACCACCTCGGCCGTACGGCTCGGGCCCGGCGACGACGCCGCCGTGGTGTCCGCCCCCGACCGGCGGGTCGTGGCCAGCACGGACATCCTGCTCGAAGGCAGGCACTTCCGCCGTGACTGGTCCACCGCGTACGACGTCGGCCGCAAGGCCGCCGCCCAGAACCTGGCCGACATCGCCGCCATGGGCGCCGTCCCGACCGCGCTGCTGCTCGGCCTGGTGGTGCCCGCCGAGCTGCCGGTCACCTGGCCCACGGAACTCATGGACGGGCTGCGCGACGAATGTCAGGTCGCGGGCGCGGCCGTGGTCGGCGGCGACATCGTCCGCGGCGACACCATCACCGTGGCCATCACCGCCCTCGGCGACCTGCGCAACCACGAACCGGTCACCCGGTCCGGCGCACAGCCCGGCGACGTGGTCGCGGTGACCGGCTGGCTCGGCTGGTCCGCGGCCGGCTTCGCGGTGCTCTCCCGGGGCTTCCGCTCCCCGCGGGCCTTCGTCGAGGCGCACCGCCGCCCCGAGCCGCCGTACCACGCGGGCCCCGCGGCCGCCGGACTCGGTGCCACCGCCATGACGGACGTCAGCGACGGCCTGGTCGCCGACCTCGGGCACATCGCCGAGGCCAGCAAGGTCCGGATCGACCTGCGCTCCGCCGCCATCGACGTTCCGACCCAGATGTACGACATCGGCCAGGCCGTCGGGGTCGATCCGCTCCAGTGGGTGCTCAGCGGCGGCGAGGACCACGCCATCGTGGCCACCTTCCCGCCGGACGTGAAGCTGCCCGCCCGCTGGAAGGTGATCGGCGAGGTCCTGAACCCCTCGGCCCAGCCCCAGGTGACCGTCGACGGGGCACCCTGGACCAGCACCGGTGGCTGGGACCACTTCGGCGGCGAATCCACAGAGGAGCCCCTGCGATGACTGCTGCCCCACCGCTCTGCCTGACCGTCGCCGGATCGGATTCCGGCGGCGGGGCGGGCATCCAGGCCGACCTGAAGGCCATGCAGGCCCTGGGCGTACACGGGATGAGCGTGCTGACCGCCGTGACCGCCCAGAACTCGCTCGGTGTGCACGGGGTGTGGGAACTGCCCGAGGAGGCCGTCACGGCCCAGTACCGGGCCGTGACGGACGACATCGGCGTGCACGCCGTCAAGACCGGCATGCTGGCTTCCGCGCCGCTGGTGGAGACCGTGGCCGGACTGCTGGCCGGTACGGACGCCCCTGCCGTGGTGGATCCGGTCGGCGTCTCCAAGCACGGGGACCCGCTGCTGGCCGCCTCCGCGCTGGACGCCGTACGGAAGCTGCTGCTGCCGGAGGCCACCGTCGCCACCCCGAACCTGGACGAGGTCGCCCAGCTCACCGGGGTGACCGTGGAGACCGAGGACGACATGCGGCGGGCCGCGGAGGCGGTCCTCGGGTTCGGCCCCGAGTGGGCGCTGATCAAGGGCGGGCACCTGGCGGTCGGCCCGGAGGCGGTGGACCTGCTGACGGACGGCACCTCGGAGCTGTGGCTGCGCGCCCCCCGGCACGACAACCGGCACACCCACGGCACCGGCTGCACCCTGGCGAGCGCGATCGCGGCGGGGCTGGCCAAGGGCCAGGACGTGCCGCAGGCCGTCATGGAGGCGAAGGAGTACGTCACCGGGGCGATCCGGGCCGGCTTCGCGCTCGGCGGCGGCATCGGGCCGGTGGACCACGCCTGGCAGTGGCGCTGACGGAGACAACGGGGGAGGGGGCCCGCCACTCACGGCGGGCCCCCTCCCCTTTCCGCTTCAGCGGACGGCAAAAAGCCGGCCCACCCAGAGGTGGACCGGCTTCTCGGGCAACCGGAAGGGCTGCGCTACGACGGGAGCGTCAGCGCGAGACCTTGCCGGCCTTGATGCACGAGGTGCAGGCGTTGAGGCGCTTCGGCGTCCCACCGACCACGGCACGCACACGCTGGATGTTCGGGTTCCAGCGACGGGGCGTACGGCGGTGCGAGTGCGAGATGTTGTTGCCGAAGCCCGGCCCCTTGCCGCAAACGTCGCAGTTGGCAGCCACAGGTCACTCCAAAGACTTCAGATGCACTTACAGTGAAATCCGGCGCACCGGAATCAGAGATCTGAAGTGGTTTGCCGGGGGGATGGCCCGATTTTCATCGGGCAACCGGAGCAGCATACAACGACTGCTTCCGTCCAAGAAATCTACCATGGTCCGGGCAGCTCCCACCCCGCCCCCCGTTACTCTGCGGTGAACCCCAGCCCGCAGGAGGAGGAACGCCCGGTGCCGCACGAGTCGCAGATCCTCGACGCCGAAGCGGTGCGCACCTGGAGCTCGCTGGCCCTGGCCTCGCTGGGCCGGGCCCGCGAGGAGATCGACGCGATCAACGTCTACCCGGTCGCCGACGCGGACACCGGCACCAACCTCTACCTGACCGCCGAAGCCGCCGCCCACGAGGTCGAGCAGGCGTGCGCCCACGTCGCCGAGGGCACCGCCCCGCTCTCCCTGGGCGAGGCGGTACGGGCCTACGCGCGCGGCGCCCTCATAGGCGCCCGCGGCAACTCCGGCACGATCCTGGCCCAGCTGCTCCGCGGCATCGCCGACGTGCTCGCCGCCCCCGGGGAGACCGGCCCGGAGGCCGAGGGGGAGCGGCTGGCCAGGGCCCTGGCCCGGTCCGCGGAGTCCGCCTACCGGGCGGTGGCCCACCCCGTCGAGGGCACCATGCTCACCGTGGCCGCCGCGGCCGCCCGGGCCGCCGGGGCCGTCACCGGACCACCCGCCGCCGTGGCCCGGGCCGCCTACGAGGGGGCCGCCGCAGCCCTCGAACAGACCCCCGGCCAGCTGGCCGTGCTGGGGCGGGCCGGTGTCGTCGACGCGGGCGGCTGCGGCCTGGTCGCCGTACTGGGCGCGCTCTGGCAGACCCTCTCCGGGCACGAGCCCGCCGCCGCACCGGTGCCCGGCCGGCACGTGCCCGTACCGCAGCACGAGGAGCCCTGCGACGGGGACGGACCGGGCGGCCCCGCGTACGAGGTGATCTACCTCCTGGAAGCCTCCGACGAGGCCGTCGCCGGGCTGCGCGGGCGGCTCGACCCCCTCGGCGACTCGCTCGTGGTGGTCGGCGGCGACGGCCTGTGGAACGTCCACGTCCACGTCGACGACCCCGGCGCCGCCGTCGAGGCCGGAGTGGTCGCCGGACGGCCCCACCGGATCCGCATCACCCACTTCGGCGACGAACGCCGCCGGGCCGCGGCCGCCGCGGAGCGCGACCGGCGGGCCGTGGTGGCGGTGTGCCCCGGCGAGGGACTCGCGGAGCTGTGCGGGGAGGCGGGCGCCACCACCGTCCTCGGCCGGCCCGCCGAGCCGACCGCGGTCGAGGATCTGGTCGACGCGATCCGGCGGGCGCACGCCCGCGAGGTGGTGCTGCTGCCGAACGACGCCGACCTGCGCGGTGCCGCGGCCGCCGCGGCCGAGCGGGTGCGCACCGACGGGGTGCGGGTGGCGGTCATCCCGACCCGGTCGGCGATCCAGGGCCTGGCCGCCCTCGCCGTGCACGACCCCGACGGCAGCTTCGACGAGGACGTGGTGGCGATGACCTCCGCGGCCGGAGCCACCCGCTACGCCGAACTGGCCTACGCCGAGCGCCGGTCCTTCACCTCCGCGGGCATCTGCCAGGCCGGCGACGTCCTCGGCCTGATCGACGGCGACGTCGCCGTCATCGGCGCCGCCCTTCCGGACACCGCCGAGGCGGTCCTGGCCCGCATGCTGGGCTCGGGCGGCGAACTGGTCACCCTGGTCCTCGGCCCCGAAGTCCCGCCCGCCCTCGCCACCCGCCTGGAGACCTACGTCCGCGACAGCTACCTGGCGGTCGAAACGGTCGTCTACCACGGCGGCCGCCATTCCGCTCCGCTCCTGATCGGCGTCGAATAGCGGGCCTCCGGCGCCCGGAGGACCGCACGGGGCCGGAGCGAAGCCCCAGCCGGGGGCACGGGGGCACGGGGGCACGGGGGCACGGAGTCATGGGGGCGGAGCCCCCGCATCGGGGTCCGGGGGCTCCGCCCCCGGTTTCGGGAAGGGGGCGGGGCGGGGAAGAGCCCCGCGCGGCGGCACGGGCATCCCGCCCGCCCCCGCACCCGCTGTCAGCGCAATGGTGTGCAATGGGACACGTGCCCGGACTGGAAGAACCGCTCAAGAAGACCCTCGGCCCCGCCACCGGCAAGGTGCTCGCCGAGCAGCTCGGCCTGCACACGGTCGGCGACCTGCTGCACCACTACCCCCGCCGTTACGCGGAGCGCGGCGAGCTCACCGCCCTCGCCGAACTCGCCGACCAGCTCGACGAGCACGTCACGGTGGTCGCACAGGTCGCCGACGCACGGATCCTCACCTTCAACGGCGGCCGCGGCAGACGCCTCGAAGTCACCATCACCGACGGCGCCGGCCGCCTCCAGCTGGTCTTCTTCGGCTCCGGCGTGCACAAACCGCACAAGGACCTGCTGCCCGGCACCCGCGCGATGTTCGCCGGCAAGGTCGGCATGTTCAACCGGAAGCTCCAGCTCTCCCACCCCGCCTACGAACTCCTCGGCGGCGAGGGATCCGACCGCGAGGCCGTGGACGCCTTCGCCGGCCGCCTCATCCCGATCTACCCGGCCTGCGCGAAGCTGGAGACCTGGAAGATCTCCAAGGCCGTCGACGCCGTCCTGCCGCACACCGCGGAGGCCGTCGACCCGCTGCCGCCCGCCCTCCGCGACGGCCGCGGCATGCTCCCGCTCCCCGAGGCCCTGCAGAAGATCCACCGGCCGCGCAACAAGGCCGACGTGGCCGCCGCCCGCGACCGCCTCAAATGGGACGAGGCGTTCGTCCTCCAGGTCGCACTGGCCCGCCGCCGGTACGCCGACACCCAGCTCCCCGCCGTGGCCCGCCGCCCCGCCCCCGGCGGCCTGCTCGACGCCTTCGACGCCAAACTGCCCTTCACCCTCACCGAGGGCCAGCAGAAGGTCTCGAAGGAGATCTTCGACGACCTCGCCACCGAACACCCCATGCACCGCCTCCTCCAGGGCGAGGTCGGATCGGGCAAGGCTCAGCCGTTGGATTCGCTGGTGCTGACGCCGTCCGGCTACAGGGCGATGGGAGACCTCGCGGTCGGAGACGAGGTCGTGGTGCCGACGGGCGAGGTCGCGGTCATCGACGGGGTCTTCCCCCAAGGAACGCGCGACGTGTGGCGCATCCTGCTCTCCGACGGGAGCTCGGTCGAGTGCGACGACGAGCACCTGTGGATCGTGGACACGAGCTGTGGGTGGCACAGGGGACAGAAACCCAAGGTGATGACCACCCGCGAGGTCAGGACGGACCTGGTCAAGGCCGACGGATCTTCCAAGTGGTACCTGCCCGTTGCCGCTCCGGTGGATCTCGATGATCTCGGCCCCCGGCCCCTCGACCCCTACCTGCTGGGCGTCCTCATCGGGGACGGGTCGTTCCGGCACAACCTGCGGCTGTCGACCGCGGATGCCGAGATCCGTGCCGCGGTCGCAGAAGCAGTGGCACCTGATTGTGTGCTCACCGCCGTTCCGGGATCCACCTGTGACCACACGATCCAGCTCAGCGGGCCGCGCGACGGAGGCCGGAGGAACCCGGTGATCCAAGCGCTCCGGGACATGGGGCTCTGGGGGGCGACCTCGCACGACAGGTTCGTCCCGGAGCCCTACAAGAACACCTCGGTCAAGGAGCGCTTGGCGCTTCTCCAGGGCCTCATGGACACCGACGGCACAGTCGACAGGAACGGCTTGAGCGTTTCGCTCTGCAGCGTGTCCGAGCGCCTGGCAGAGGACGTGGCATGGCTCGTACGCTCGCTGGGTGGCAGGGCCCGCGTTCTGCCCGAGCGGGCGGCATTCAACGTCTCCGTGGCGCTGCCGGACGAATTCGTCCCGTTCCGCCTGCCCCGCAAGGCAATGCGGATGCGGACGAGGCCGAAGTGCAACACCTTCCGCCGGGCAGTCCGTGCCGTGGAACACGTCGGGGTGAAGCCGGTCCAGTGCATCAGCGTTGCGCACCCCAGCCGCGCCTACGTCACCGACAACTTCACGGTGACCCACAACACGATGGTGGCGCTGCGGGCCATGCTCGCCGTGGTCGACTCCGGCGGGCAGGCCGCCATGCTCGCGCCCACCGAGGTGCTCGCCCAGCAGCACCACCGGTCCGTCACCGAGATGATGGGCGAACTCGCCGAGGGCGGGATGCTCGGCGGGTCCGACCAGGGCACCAAGGTGGTGCTGCTGACCGGCTCCATGGGGATGCCGGCCCGCCGCCAGGCGCTGCTCGACCTGGTCACCGGCGAGGCCGGGATCGTCATCGGGACGCACGCGCTGATCGAGGACAAGGTGCAGTTCCACGACCTCGGCCTGGTCGTCGTCGACGAACAGCACCGCTTCGGAGTGGAACAGCGCGACGCGCTCCGCTCCAAGGGGAAGCAGCCGCCGCACCTGCTGGTGATGACCGCCACCCCGATCCCGCGCACGGTCGCGATGACCGTCTTCGGCGACCTGGAGACCTCGGTCCTGGACCAGCTGCCCGCCGGCCGTTCCCCCATCGCCACCCACGTGGTCCCCGCCAAGGACAAGCCGCACTTCCTCACCCGGGCCTGGGAGCGGGTCCGCGAGGAGGTCGGCAAGGGCCACCAGGCGTACGTGGTGTGCCCCAGGATCGGGGACGACGAGGACGAGCCGAAGAAGAAGGCGGCCGGATCCAAGGGGTCCGCGAAGCCCTCCGCGGAGCCCACCGCGGAGGACCTCGCCGAGAAGCGGCCGCCGCTGGCCGTCCTGGACATCGCCGAGCAGCTGCGCACCGGACCGCTCGCCGGACTGGCCGTCGAGGTGCTGCACGGCCGGATGGACCCCGCCGACAAGGACGAGGTGATGCGCCGGTTCGCGGCCGGCGAGGTCCAGGTGCTGGTCGCCACCACCGTCATCGAGGTCGGGGTGAACGTGCCCAACTCCACCGTGATGGTGATCATGGACGCGGACCGGTTCGGCGTCTCCCAGCTGCACCAGCTCCGCGGCCGCGTCGGCCGTGGCTCCGCCCCCGGCCTCTGCCTGCTGGTCAGCGAGATGCCCGAGGCCAGCCAGGCCCGGGCCCGGCTCGCCGCCGTCGCCGCCACCCTCGACGGCTTCGAGCTCTCCCGGATCGACCTGGAACAGCGCCGCGAGGGCGACGTCCTCGGCCAGGCCCAGTCCGGCGTCCGGTCCTCGCTGCGGATGCTCGCCGTCATCGAGGACGAGGAGGTCATCGCCCAGGCCCGCGAGGAGGCCGCGCGGGTGGTCGCCGCCGACCCGGACCTGGAGGCCCTGCCCGGCCTGCGGACCGCCCTCGACGCACTTCTCGACACCGAGCGGGAGCAGTACCTGGAGAAGGGCTGACAATGGGGGGTGGCCGCCCCGCCAGGCGGCGGCCCCGCCCCCGCACACGACCTCCCGCACCCCGAAGGAACCAGATGACCCGCGTGATCGCCGGCACGGCCGGCGGGCGACGGCTGGCCGTGCCCCCCGGCAACGGCACCCGGCCGACCTCCGACCGGGCGCGCGAGGGCCTGTTCTCCACCTGGGAGTCCCTGCACGGGGTGGAGGGCGCCAGAGTCCTCGACCTGTACGGCGGCTCCGGCGCCGTCGGCCTGGAGGCCCTCTCCCGCGGTGCCGCGCACACCCTGCTGGTCGAGGCCGACGCCCGGGCCGCGAAGACCATCCGGGACAACATCCGCGTACTCGGCCTGCCCGGGGCCGAGTTCCGCGCCGGCAAGGCCGAGCAGGTCGCCGCCGGCCCGCCGCCGGGGGAGCCGTACGACATCGTCTTCCTGGACCCGCCGTACGCCGTGACGGGCCAGGAGCTCGGCGAGATCCTGCTCACACTCCGCGCCAATGGCTGGCTCACACCGGACGCGCTCGTCACCGTGGAGCGCAGCACTCGAAGCGGCGCCTTCCCCTGGCCGGACGGGTTCGAGCCGCTCCGCTCCCGGCGGTACGGCGAAGGCACCCTCTGGTACGGTCGCGCCGCTCTCACCAGCGAAGACTCATGAACGAGGGAGTTCAGTTGCGCCGCGCCGTCTGTCCGGGATCCTTCGACCCGATCACCAACGGACACCTCGACATCATCGGACGCGCCTCCAAGCTCTACGACGTCGTCCACGTCGCCGTGATGATCAACCAGTCCAAGAAGGGGCTGTTCACCGTCGAGGAGCGGATCGAGCTGATCCGCGAGGCGGTGGCCGCCTACGGCAACGTCGAGGTCGAGGCCTTCCACGGACTGCTCGTCGACTTCTGCAAGCAGCGCGACATCCCCGCCATCGTCAAGGGGCTGCGCGCGGTCAGCGACTTCGACTACGAGCTCCAGATGGCCCAGATGAACAACGGGCTCACGGGCGTCGAGACCCTCTTCGTGCCCACCAACCCCACCTACAGCTTCCTGTCGTCCTCGCTGGTCAAGGAGGTCGCTGCCTGGGGCGGCGACGTCTCCCACCTGCTGCCGCCGCACGTCCACGCGGCCCTCGTCCAGAGGCTCGGCGAACGCTGACCCGGACCCGGCGCCTCCGGTGCCGGGCCGACGGGGCTCCTGCGGCCCCCGGGTGGCCGTACAGTCGTCCCGTCCGTCTCGGGAACCACCCGGGGCCGAGAGAGTGCGAGCCCGTATGGACGTGCAGAAGAAGCTCGACGAGATCGTCGCGGCGGTCGAGAGCGCCCGGTCCATGCCCATGTCCGCCTCCTGCGTGCTGAACCGCTCCGAGCTGCTCGGCCTGCTGGACGAGGTCCGACAGGCGCTGCCCGGCTCGCTCGCCCAGGCCCGGGAGCTGATCGGCGGCCGGGAACAGCTCGTCGAGGAGGCCCGCCAGGAGGCCGAGCGGATCATCGAGTCCGCGCACGCCCAGCGCGGATCGTTGGTCTCCGACACCGAGGTGGCCCGGCGCTCGCAGGCCGAGGCGGACCGGATCCTGGCCGACGCCCGCCGGGAGGCGCAGGAGATCCGCGCCGAGGCCGACGACTACGTGGACAGCAAGCTCGCCAACTTCGAGGTCGTGCTCACCAAGACCATCGGCTCGGTCGACCGGGGGCGGGAGAAGCTGCTGGCCGGCGAGGCCACGGACGACGGCCACGGCTCGGCGGAGGCCTACATCTCGGCCAAGCTCGCCGCCTTCGAGACGGTGCTGGCGGGGACCCTGGAGGCGGTGGGCCGGGGCCGGCAGAAGCTCCAGGGCCGGGTGGCCGTGGACGACCTGGGCGCGCACATGGCCGCCCGGGACGCGGCGGGCGTGCCGCAGGCCCGGACCGCCGCCGACGCGGACTTCCTGGCCGCGCTGGCCGAGCCGGACCCGGAACCCGCCCCGCAGGCCGCCGTACCGGCGCAGCCGGAGCCGCTCTACGACTCCTACGCGTACCAGCAGGCGCAGCCGCAGCAAGCGCCGCAGCAGCACCCGGACGCCTATGGCTACCAGGACCCGTACGCTGCCTACGGGCAGCCCCAGGCCGACCCCTACGGCGCGTACCAGCAGCACCCGCAGCACCAGCAGGCCGACCCGTACGCGGCGTACCGGCAGCAGCAGCACCAGGTGCACGAGCAGCACCAGGCGCACCAGCAGCACCAGGCCCGGCAGCCCGCGCTCGACGAGACCAGCTTCTTCGACACGGGCATGATCGACCTGGACCGGCTGCGCCAGTACGAGCAGGGCCGTTAGCGGCGGCTCCGGACCGGATTGGGCTATCGGCGGACCGCCGGGTATCCTGACTGTTCGGTCGCGCATATGCGCCGCCATCTCGCGCGCCCAAAAGCGCGCGGACACGATCTTTCCGAAAGCAGGAACGGCCCTGAACACCCGCCTCGACCACCGCAACCCGCTCGTGTTCGACACGCATGAGCTGGGTCGGCGTCCTGGCGCCCTGCAGCGGCTGTCCCGCGAGATCCCCGCTCCGGCCGACCTCGGCCTGGAAGGGGTCATCGCGGTGCCGGAAGGCGCTTCGGTAGAGCTCGACCTCCGCCTGGAGTCGGTCATGGAAGGGGTGCTTGTCACAGGCACCGCCCGTGCAACCGCCCTGGGGGAGTGCGTAAGGTGTCTGGAGGCCGTGGAGCGAGAGCTCGACACGGACTTCCAGGAGATGTTCTCGTACCCTGACGCCGACGACCGGGGCCGCCACAAGGCGGAGCCGGGCGACGACGCCGAGGACGACGAGGGCATGCTTTTCCTCGAGGACGGCCTGTTCGACCTCGAACCCTTGCTGCGGGATGCGGTGGTGCTCGCACTGCCGCTGCAGCCGGTGTGCCGGGAGGGCTGTCTCGGACTGTGCCCCGATTGCGGGCTCAGCCTGAATGACGACCCGGACCACCACCACGACGCCGTCGACATCCGTTGGGCGGCACTGCAGGGACTCGTCGTGACCGATCAGGACGACGAGAAGGACAACATGAGCGGCGCGGCTTCTGACGCAGACGTCCGGGGCGCCGCCGAGAAGCAGGAGAAGTAGCCGTGGCTGTTCCGAAGCGGAAGATGTCGCGCAGCAACACGCGCCACCGCCGGTCGCAGTGGAAGGCTGCGGTCACCCCCCTGGTTTCGTGTGAGCGTTGCCAGGAGCCGAAGCAGCAGCACATCGCGTGCCCGAGCTGCGGCACCTACAACAAGCGCCAGGTCCTCGAGGTCTGAGCGGCTGGTGAGAGGCGCAATGTCTGAGCTTGCCGGCGAAAAAAAGCAGGCGGACAGCAACAACGCGGCCTCGTCCCACACGCTTCTGGAAGGGCGGCTCGGGTACAAGCTCGAGTCCGCCCTTCTGGTGCGTGCGCTGACCCACCGTTCGTACGCGTACGAGAACGGCGGTCTGCCCACCAACGAGCGGCTGGAGTTCCTCGGGGACTCGGTGCTCGGCCTGGTGGTCACGGACACGCTGTACCGGACCCACCCCGACCTGCCCGAAGGCCAGCTGGCCAAGCTGCGGGCCGCGGTGGTCAATTCGCGTGCGCTGGCGGAGGTCGGTCGCGGCCTCGAACTCGGCTCCTTCATCCGGCTCGGCCGTGGTGAAGAGGGCACGGGTGGCCGGGACAAGGCGTCCATCCTCGCCGACACCCTGGAAGCGGTGATCGGTGCGGTCTACCTCGACCAGGGCCTCGATGCGGCCTCGGAGCTGGTACACCGGCTCTTCGACCCGCTGATCGAGAAGTCCTCCAACCTCGGTGCCGGCCTGGACTGGAAGACCAGTCTCCAGGAACTCACCGCGGCCGAAGGCCTTGGCGTGCCGGAATACCTGGTCTCCGAGACCGGTCCGGACCACGAGAAGGTCTTCACTGCTGCAGCCCGCGTCGGTGGTGTCTCGTACGGCACCGGCACCGGCCGCAGCAAGAAGGAAGCGGAACAGCAGGCGGCGGAGTCCGCGTGGCGCGCGATCCGCGCGGCCGCGGACGAACGTGCCGCAGCGGCCAAGGCCGCCGCCGAGGCTTCGGCCTCCGGCTCCGGCAAGGATGGTGGGACGCCGACCCCCACCGACTCGACCGCCGGCGCCTGACGCCCGCCCCTCCTTCGGCTTTCCCCTCCGCCCGCCCGGGACCCCCGAGGCGGGCGGAGCCATGTCCGCCTCGCGAGGGCGCGGCGCCTTGGGCTGCGCCCGGCGTTGGGCGAGCGGGGTGCGGATCGTCGGCGGGGGTTCCGGTGTGCCCACCCGTTTCGCCCTGCGGAACGCCTGCCCACACCGGAGCCGACCAGGGGCGCGGGGAACTGCCCCACCGGCCCCACCGGCCCGCAGGGCACAGGTACGCTCGATCACAGGACCCCCTCCGGAGGAGAGACACCGTGCCCGAGCTGCCCGAGGTCGAAGTCGTCCGCCGCGGCCTCGCACGCTGGATCGCCGGCCGGACGATCGCGGACGTCGAGGTCCTGCACCCCCGCGCCGTACGCCGCCACCCGGCCGGCGGCGAAGACTTCGCGGCCCGCCTCACCGGCCGCACCATCGGTGTGCCGCAGCGCCGGGGCAAGTACCTGTGGCTCCCCCTGGAAGGCACCGCGCCCGCCCAGCCCGCGCCCGCCCACCCGGAGGAGCTCGGCCAGGCCCTCCTCGGTCACCTCGGCATGAGCGGTCAGCTCCTCGTCCAGCCCGCCGACGCCCCGGACGAAAAGCACCTCCGCATCCGGCTCCGCTTCGACGACGCCACCGGCACCGAGCTCCGCTTCGTCGACCAGCGCACCTTCGGCGGGCTGTCCCTGCACGACACCACCCCCGAGGGCCTGCCGGACGTCATCGCGCACATCGCCCGCGACCCCCTCGACCCGCTCTTCGACGAAGCCGCCTACCACCGCGCGCTGCGCGCCAAGCGGACCACCCTCAAGCGCGCCCTGCTCGACCAGTCGCTGATCAGCGGGGTCGGCAACATCTACGCCGACGAGGCCCTCTGGCGGGCGGGGCTGCACTACGAGCGCCCCACCGCCACACTCACCCGCCCCCGCAGCACGGAACTCCTCGGCCACGTCCGGGACGTGATGAACGCCGCCCTCGCCGTCGGCGGCACCAGCTTCGACAGCCTCTACGTCAACGTCAACGGCGAATCCGGCTACTTCGACCGTTCGCTCGACGCCTACGGCCGCGAGGACGAGCCCTGCCGACGCTGCGGCACCCCGATGCGCCGCCGCCCGTGGATGAACCGGTCGAGCTACTTCTGCCCGCGCTGTCAGCGCCCGCCGCGCGCCTCGTCGTAGCGGTCACGCGCCTCCAGTACCTGCGGGGTGCTGCCCTCCAGGAACCGGATCAGGTCCATCAGCCGCTCCGCCGCGCCCCGGCCGAGCTCCGTGAGCTCGTAGTCCACCCGCGGAGGGTTGGTCGGCTGTGCCTCCCGGTGCACCAGCCCGTCCCGCTCCAGCGCGTGGAGCGTCTGCGACAGCATCTTCTCGCTCACCCCGTCCACACGCCGGCGCAGCTCGTTGAACCGGCACGCCCCGTCGTGGAGGGCGGTCAGGGTCAGGCTGCCCCATCGTCCCGTGACGTGCTCCAGCGTCTCCCGGGAGGGACAGGCGCGCGCGAACACGTCGTAGGCGAGGCCCTCGGCGCAGACGTTCTCCGTGCAGGCGGTGGTCTCCATGCGCATAAGCGTACTCCCGGGTAGTGCTAACCGGAAGCTTGCGCTTCCGAAAAGTTAGTGCTTTCCTTTCTTCATCGCACCACACCGGAGCCGCCCCGCGGCCCGGTACCACTGTTGAGGGAGAACCGTCATGTCCGCGAACACCCCCGTCGTCGCGATCGCCTACCACTCCGGCTACGGCCACACGGCGGTCGTCGCCGAGGCCGTGCGCGACGGAGCGATCGAGGCCGGCGCCACGGTTCACCTGGTGAAGGTGGACGAGATCGACGACGCGCAGTGGGAGCTGCTGGACGCGGCCGACGCGATCATCTTCGGCTCGCCGACGTACATGGGCACCGCCTCCGGCGCCTTCCACGTCTTCGCCGAGGCCACCTCGAAGCGCTGGTTCGGCGACGCCTGGCTGGACAAGCTGGCGGCCGGCTTCACCAACTCCGCCTCCAAGAGCGGCGACAAGCTGCACACCCTGCAGTACTTCCAGACCCTCGCCGCCCAGCACGGCATGCACTGGGTGAACCTGGGCCTCAAGCCGGGCTGGAACGCGTCCACCGCCTCCGAGAACGACATCAACCGCCTCGGCTTCTTCTCCGGCGCCGCCGCGCAGAGCAACTCCGACCAGGGTGTCGAGGGCGTCCACAAGGCCGACCTCGAAACCGCCGCCCACCTGGGCCGCCGCGTGGTCGAGACCACCCGGATCTTCAACGCGGGCCGCGCCGCGGTCGCCGTCTGACCCACCCCGCGCCACCCGCGGCACCGCGAGACCCCCGGTCCGGCGGCACCCGCGGCAGCGGCGGCACCGGTACAACGCCGACGCCCCGCGACTTCCGAGTCGCGGGGCGTCGGTGCGTTTCCCCCGGTGCCGTCTGTTGCCGGGGGCGCGGCCTCCCTACCCTCGGCCCATGGATGCCTCCTGGACGGCCCTCATCGCTGCCGGCGCGGCCGTGCTGGCCAGCGCCACCACGGGATGGTTCACCTCTCAGGCCGCCCGGACGCAGGCGCGCCTGAACGGCGAGACGCAGATCCGGCAGCTCCGGCACGCCCAAGTCGAGCACAGGTACCAGCAGCGCCGCGACGCCTTCGTACGGAAGGCGCGGGAAGCGCTCGGGCCCACCTGACGGCCGACGTCCGTTCGGAAGGGGTGTCTCAGAAGCCGAAGTCCTGGGTCCACCAGGGGCCGCCGGGAGCGTCGTACATGCCGACGCCCAGGGTGCGGTACTCGCAGTTGAGGATGTTCGCGCGGTGGCCGGGGCTGTTCATCCAGCCCTTCATCACGGACGCGGCGTCGCCCTGGCCGCGGGCTATGTTCTCCGCCGCCAGGCCCGAGAGGCCGGCCCGGGTGGCGCGGTCCCAGGGGGTCCGGCCGTCGGGGTCGGTGTGGTCGAAGAAGCCGCGGACGGCCATGTCCTTGCTGAACGCGCCCGCCAGGGCGGCCAGCGGCGGGTTCGCGCGGACCGCGGGGCAGCCGACCGCCGCGCGCTCCTGGTTCACCAGGTTCAGGACGGCCGTCTCCTCGGCGGAGAGGCCGGTGGACGGGACGGGCGGCACGGGCGCCACGGGCTGCGGGGCCGCCTTCGACGGGGTCGCGGCGGGCCGTGGGGTGCTCTTCCGCAGCAGGCTTTTCGTCGGGTCCGGTGCCGGCACCCGGGTCCGGGCCGGCGCCTCGGGGGAGGGCTTCGCGGAAGGGGTCGGGTCCGCCGTGGGGGAGGCCGGAGCCGAAGCCGACGGGGACGCCGATGCCGATGCCGATGCCGACGCCGAGGCGGAAGCGGAAGCCGATGCCGGAGCGGGGGACGCCGGCGGGGTCGTGCGGGCCGGGGCGCGGCCCGGCAGGGCGGCCAGGCCGCCCTGCTGCTGGAGGTCGCCGGCCCGGGCGGGGCTCCGGTCCGGGGTCGCCCCGCTCTGCCGCCCGGCGCCGCTCTCCTGGCCGACGTACGGGAAGGCGCTGCCGACCGGCACCACGCCGGTGGTCACGGCCGCCGTCCCCAGGGCGACGGCCGCGGAGACGCCGAGGAGGCCGGTGCGTACGGCGGTGCCGCGCTTGCTGCGCGGCGGCGCAGGCAGTCGGTGACGTCCCATCGACGGAACCTTCCAAGATCGTCCCTTACGCACCCAAATGGGTGAGTGCATTGGTCGGCGACTGTACGCCATGCCCCGGACGGCCGATGCGGACGATCAGCGGGGGCCCGGTTAGCGTTCGTGCATGAACGAAGACGTCCGGCTGACCGCGTGGGTACGCGGCCGTGTACAGGGAGTGGGCTTCCGCTGGTTCACCAGGGCCAATGCGCTGGAGATCGGCGGGCTGACCGGTTTCGCCCTCAATCTCGACGACGGCCGGGTGCAGGTGGTGGCCGAGGGTCAACGTGAGAATTGCCACCGGCTGCTCGACTGGCTGTGCTCTTCCGACACGCCGGGGCGGGTCGATGGGGTGACGGAGATCTGGGGAGAGCCTCGCGGCCGCTACGAGGATTTCGCGATTCGCTGATCATGGACTGATCTGCACAGACGTTGCCCGGCGCGGTGATCCGTGGAAGGCTCGGAAGAGAGGACGATCTCCGGGCCCGGGTCGCGGGCCGTGGCAGAGCCGGGATGCCCGCCGATACGGGGCGTGATCGTGTTGACCGTCAAACTTTTTGGTGAGACGCTGGAAGCCCCGCGCACCTGAGCTGTTTGGCAGTGTTGGCAGTAGTAGCGCAGTGACTGACAGGCACTGCCGGACACCGCGGGTGCGATTCCCTCACGACCCACACCGCTTCGGTCGGTCACTCAGTGTGGAGGACCATCCATCATGGCAAAGGCGCTTCTCGGTTACGTCGGCGGTTCCGACCCGCGACTCCTCGCCGAGATGCGACGGCTTCAGCAGCGCGTCCAGGACCTCGAGTCCGAGCTCGTACGGATTCAGTCCGAGAACGACGCGCTGACGGCCGCCGCGCAGCACGGAGACTCGCTGCTGGACAGCATCGACCTCGACGTACCCAAGGCGGAGCCTGCGCTCACCTGATCCGCGCTCTCGTCGCTCAGTATCCAGCCCCGGCATGATCTGCAAGGGACGCTCCGGCGTCCCTTCTTTCTTTGGCGGCCCGGGTAACGGGGCCGGCGCATTCTTTTTGAGGTCTGTTGTGCCCTGCACCTTCCTGGGTGAAACCGCACGCGAAAGGTAGAGTCCGGCGGCGTGCACCTCAAGGCCCTGACCCTGCGCGGATTCAAATCCTTCGCCTCCGCCACCACCTTGCGTTTTGAACCCGGGATCACCTGTGTGGTGGGTCCCAACGGCTCGGGAAAGTCCAATGTGGTGGACGCGCTCTCCTGGGTCATGGGCGAACAGGGCGCGAAATCGCTGCGCGGCGGGAAGATGGAGGACGTCATCTTCGCCGGCACGACCGGGCGGCCCCCGCTCGGCCGCGCCGAGGTGTCGCTGACCATCGACAATTCCGACGGCGCCCTGCCGATCGAGTACGCCGAGGTCACCATCACGCGGATCATGTTCCGCAACGGCGGCAGCGAATACCAGATCAACGGCGACACCTGCCGGCTGCTGGACATCCAGGAACTGCTTTCCGACTCCGGCATCGGCCGGGAGATGCACGTGATCGTGGGTCAGGGCCAGCTGGATTCCGTACTGCACGCGGATCCGATGGGGCGCCGGGCCTTCATCGAGGAGGCGGCGGGCGTCCTCAAACACCGCAAGCGCAAGGAGAAGGCGCTGCGGAAACTGGACGCGATGCAGGCCAACCTCGCCCGGGTGCACGATCTGACGGAGGAACTGCGGCGGCAGCTCAAGCCGCTGGGCCGGCAGGCGGCGGTGGCCCGCCGGGCCGCCGTCATCCAGGCCGATCTGCGGGACGCGCGGCTGCGGCTGCTCGCCGACGACCTGGTCGCCCAGCGGACCGCGCTCGCCGCGGAGATCGCGGACGAGGCGGCGCTGAAGGAACGCAAGGAGAGCGCGGAGGCCGAACTCGGACACGCGCTGCGCAGGGAAGCGGAACTGGAGGCGGCCGTACGGTCGCTGGCGCCGCGGCTGACCCGGGCCCAGCAGACCTGGTACGAGCTGTCGCAGCTGGCGGAACGGGTCCGCGGCACGGTGTCGCTGGCGGACGCCCGGGTCAGGAGCGCCACGGCGCCGGTGGAGGAGGAACGGACCGGCCGGGACCCGGAGGAGCTGGAGCGGGAGGCGGCCCGGATCCGCGAGCAGGAAGCGGAACTGACGGCCGCTCTGGAGGCGGCCAGCCGCGCCCTGGAGGACACCGTCGCGCACCGGGCCGAGCTGGAACGGGCCCTGGCGGAGGAGGAACGCCGGCTGCGGGACGCGGCCCGGGCGATCGCCGACCGGCGGGAAGGGCTGGCCCGGCTCACCGGCCGGCTGGGCGCGGCGCGCTCGCGGGCGGGCGCGGCGCAGGCCGAGATCGACCGCCTGGTGGTGGCGCGCGACGAGGCGGAAGCGCGGGCGGTGGCGGCGCGCGAGGAGTACGAGGAGCTGGCCGCGGAGGTCGGGGCCGCCGACTCCGACACGGGCGGGGCGGCCGCCGGGTACGAGGCGGCTCGGGCGGAACTGGCGGCGGCGGAGTCCGCGCTCGGCGAGGCGCGGGACGCGCTGGCGGCGGCGGAACGTTCCCGTGCGGCGGTGTCGGCACGGCACGAGGCGCTGGCGCTGGGGCTGCGGCGGAAGGACGGAACGGGGGCGCTGCTGGCGGCGCGGGAGCAACTGGCCGGACTGCTCGGGCCGGCGGCGGAACGCCTCACGGTGGCGGCGGGGTACGAGGTCCCGGTCGCGGCGGCGCTGGGGGCGGCGGCGGACGCGGTGGCGGTGGGCTCGACGACGGCTGCGGCGGCGGCACTGCGGCACCTGCGGGTGGCGGATGCGGGGCGGGCGACGCTGCTGATCGCCCCGGCGGGGGTGCCGGCGCAGCACGCGGTGGCCCCGCAGACGGTGCCGGCCGGAGATCCGGCCCTGCGGGCAGGTCCGGCGGGTCCTGTGGGCCCGGGCACGGTGCCCGGTCCGGCGGTGCCGGGAGCTGCGGAGCGTGGCGCGGGCTCGGTCGGTGTGCTGCCTGGGCCGGTGGGCCCGGGTGCGGCCCCGGGCGGGCAGGCCGCCTCGGCCGGGTCCGCCGCGTCGGGCATCGGCCCGCAGCCGGGTCCGGCGGAGCCGGCCGCGACCGCCGCCGCGGGGGCTGCGGCCCAGCCGGACGCCCCCCACCCCGCCCTTTCCCGGAACCGGGGCCCTGCCCCGGCCCCCGCCGCCCAAGGTGTGGAGCCGGGCTCCGTCCTCATCCCTGCCGGAGGGCCGGGCTCCGCCCCCGTCGGGGACGTCGGCTGGACCGTTGCCGCTTCGCTCGTCGGGGGGGATGCCGGGCTGTGTCGGGCCGTGGCGTGGGTGTTGCGGGACTTCGTCGTCGTACGCGGGCTGGACGAGGCCGAGGCCGTGGTGCGGGAGCGGCCCGAGCTGGTGGCCGTGACGCAGGAGGGGGACGTGCTGGGGGCGCACCTCGCGCACGGCGGGTCGGCCGGGGCGCCCAGTCTCATCGAGGTGCAGGCGGCCGTGGACGAGGCCGCCGAGGAGCTCGCCGGGCTCGACGTGCGCTGCGCCGGGCTGGCCGGCGTACGGGCCGCCGCCGAGCAGCGCCGCAAGCAGGCCGCCGTACGCGTGGAGGAGCTCGGGGAGCGCCGGCGGGAGGAGGAGCGCGCCCGGGCCGGTGTCGCCCAGCAGCTCGGCCGGCTCGCCGGCCAGGCCAAGGGGGCGGCCGGCGAGGCCGAGCGCAGTGCCGCCGCCGCGGCCAAGGCCGGGGAGGCCCTGGAGCGGGCCCTCGCCGAGGTCGAGGAGTGCGCCGAACGGCTCGCCGTGGCCGAGGAGATGCCGGTCGAGGAGGAGCCGGACACCTCCGGCCGCGACCGGCTCGCCGCGGACGGCGCCAACGCCCGGCAGACCGAGATGGAGGCCCGGCTCCAGCTGCGCACCCACGAGGAACGGGTCAAGGGCCTCGCCGGCCGGGCCGACGGGCTCGACCGGGCCGCCCGGGCCGAGCGCGAGGCCCGGGCCCGGGCCGAGCACCGCCGGGCCCGCCGCCGTCACGAGGCCGAGGTCGCCGCCGCCGTCGCCGACGGCGCCCGCCAGCTCCTCGCGCACATCGAGGTCTCGCTCGGCCGTGCCGACGCCGAGAAGGCGGACGCCGAACACGCCAAGGGCGTGCGCGAGCAGGAGCTCGCCGCCGCCCGCGACCGCGGCCGCGAGGTCAAGGGCGAGCTGGACAAGCTGACCGACTCCGTCCACCGCGGCGAGGTCCTCGGTGCCGAGAAGCGGCTGCGGATCGAGGCCCTGGAGGCCCGTTCCCTGGAGGAGCTGGGGGTCGAGCCCGCCGCGCTGGTCGCCGAGTACGGCCCCGACCAGCCGGTCCCGCCGTCCCTCCCGGCGGAGGGCGAGGAGCTGCCGGAGGACCCGGACCACCCCCGCAACCGCCCCGGCCCCTTCGTCCGCGACCGGCAGGAGAAGCGGCTCAAGGCGGCCGAACGGGCCTATCAGCAGCTCGGCAAGGTGAATCCGCTCGCCCTGGAGGAGTTCGCGGCGCTGGAAGAGCGGCACAAGTTCCTGAGCGAGCAGCTGGACGACCTCCGCAAGACCCGTGCCGACCTCCTGCAGGTCGTGAAGGAGGTGGACGAGCGGGTCGAGCAGGTCTTCACCGAGGCGTACCGGGACACGGCCCGGCAGTTCGAAGGGGTCTTCTCGCGGCTGTTCCCCGGCGGCGAGGGCCGGCTGGTCCTGACCGATCCGGACAACATGCTCACCACCGGCGTGGACGTCGAGGCCCGCCCGCCCGGCAAGAAGGTCAAGCGGCTGTCGCTGCTCTCGGGCGGCGAGCGCTCCCTGACCGCGGTGGCCCTGCTGGTCTCGATCTTCAAGGCCCGGCCCAGCCCGTTCTACGTGATGGACGAGGTCGAGGCCGCGCTCGACGACACCAACCTGCAGCGGCTGATCCGCATCATGCGGGAGCTCCAGGAGAGTTCCCAGCTGATCGTGATCACGCACCAGAAGCGGACGATGGAGGTCGCCGACGCGCTCTACGGCGTCTCCATGCAGGGCGACGGAGTCTCCAAGGTGATCAGCCAGCGCCTCCGCTGAGACTCTTTTGTTCAAGAAATAAACCATGTCTGTCGCAGGTCGTGCCTCCTCCTGCGTCCTTTGCTGGTTGCATCCAGGGGTTGACTTCAGAAAATGAACACATAGGCTCGCTCCGCTGTCTCCCGACTTCAGGTGGTGCCGGATCTTGAACTGTGCGCCACTAGGAGAACGGACAAAACCCCCACGGAGCACACCTTGACCAGCACAGAGAAGCCGACCCCGGGCGGACGCGCACCGCGCCCCGACCACCTCGGGCACGTCATCTTCATCGCCGCGGCCGCCGCCATGGGCGGCTTTCTCTTCGGCTACGACAGCTCCGTGATCAACGGCGCCGTCGTGGCGATCCGGGAGCGCTTCGACATCGGCTCCGAGGCGCTCGCCCAGGTGATCGCGGCCGCCCTGATCGGCTGTGCCATCGGCGCCGCCACCGCCGGCCGCATCGCCGACCGGATCGGCCGCATCCGCTGCATGCAGATCGCCTCGGTGCTCTTCACCGCCAGCGCCATCGGCTCGGCGCTCCCCTTCGCCCTCTGGGACCTCGCCATGTGGCGGGTCATCGGCGGCTTCGCCATCGGCATGGCGTCCGTCATCGGCCCCGCCTACATCGCCGAGGTCTCCCCGCCCGCCTACCGCGGCCGGCTCGCCTCCTTCCAGCAGGCGGCCATCGTCACCGGCATCGCCGTCTCCCAGCTGGTCAACTGGGGCATCCTCAACCTCGCCGGCGGAGAACAGCGCGGTGAGATCGGCGGCCTGGAGGCCTGGCAGTGGATGCTGGGCGTGATGGCGATCCCCGCCATCGTCTACGGGCTCCTCTCCTTCGCCATCCCCGAGTCCCCGCGCTACCTGATCTCGGCCGGACGTACCGAGGAGGCCAGGGTGGTCCTCAAGGACGTCGAGGGCTCCGGCATCGACGTGGACGCCCGGGTCCACGAGATCGACCTCGCGATGCGCTCCGAGCACAAGTCCACCTTCAAGGACCTGCGCGGCAACAGCTTCGGCCTGCTGCCCATCGTCTGGGTCGGCATCGGCCTCTCGGTCTTCCAGCAGCTCGTCGGCATCAACGTGATCTTCTACTACAGCTCCTCGCTGTGGCAGTCCGTCGGCGTCGACCCGACCAGCTCGTTCCTCTACTCCTTCACCACCTCGATCATCAACATCATCGGCACGGTGATCGCGATGCTCTTCGTGGACCGGCTCGGCCGCAAGCCGCTCGCCCTCATCGGCTCGGCCGGCATGGCCGTCTCCCTCGGGACCTGCGCCTGGGCCTTCTCGTACAAGCAGGAGATCGGCGGCCAGATCTCCATGCCCGAGCTCCAGGGCACCGTCGCCCTGGTCGCCGCCCACGCCTTCGTGCTCTTCTTCGCCCTCTCCTGGGGCGTGGTCGTCTGGGTGCTGCTCGGCGAGATGTTCCCCAACCGCATCCGGGCCGCGGCCCTCGGCGTGGCCGCCGCGGCCCAGTGGATCGCCAACTGGCTGATCACCGTCACGTTCCCGACGCTGTCCGACTGGAACCTGTCCGGGGCGTACATCATCTACACGATCTTCGCCGTGCTCTCGATCCCCTTCGTCATCAAATGGGTGCCGGAGACCAAGGGCAAGGCGTTGGAGGAGATGGGGTAACAACTCCCCGCCACCACCCCGCTCCTCCCCGCTGCCCCGGCCCGGACCCCTGGTTCAGAGCCGGGGCAGCACCTTTTCGCACAGCAGCTGCAGGCTGCGCCGGCCCTCGTCCAGCGGCATGCCCCCGCACAGCGGGTGCAGGACGAGGTTCCCCGCCTCGCCCGCGCCCCGCGCGTACGCCACCGCCTGCTCCGGGGTGAGGATCCGGTAGACCCCCTCGGCCCGCAGCTCCTCCACGGTGGTCGCGCCGGAGCGCACCGCCGAACGGATGTCCTTGGACTGCCAGGACGCGTACATGCCCGCCTCGTGCAGGAAGTGCCGGCCGTACTGCGCCCAGGCCCGGTCCGGGTCCTCCGCGATGTGCAGCAGCGGGGTCTCGGCGGCGGGCATCATGCAGAAGCCCTCCGTCCCGTGCTCGGCCAGCTGCTCCTGGTAGTACGCCTCCAGTTCCGGCAGGTGCGCGCTCGGGAAGAAGGGCAGGCCCAGCCGGGCCGCCCGCCGGGCCGCCGCCCGCGAGCTGCCGCCCACCAGGAGCAGCGGGTGCGGTTGGGTGAACGGCCGCGGGGTGACCTTCACCGTCCGGCCGCGGAAGGTGAACGGCTCCCCGGTCCACGCCTTCAGCAGGGTCTCCAGCAGCTCGTCCTGGAGCCGGCCGCGCCGCCCCCACTCCACGCCGTGCTGCTCGTACTCCTCGGGCCGGTAGCCGATGCCCGCCACGGTCACCAGCCGCCCGCCGCCGATCAGGTCCAGTACGGCGATGTCCTCGGCCACCTTCAGCGGGTCGTGCAGCGGGCCGATGATCGCCGACACGGTGACCGCGATCCGGCGGGTGGCGCCGAGGACCGCGCCGGCGAAGGTGAAGGGGGAGGGCAGCCAGTTGTTGTCGGTGCCGTGGTGTTCCTCGGTCTGGACCGTGTCGACCCCGTGCTCGTCGGCGTACCGGGCCATCTCCACCGCCGCCTGGTAGCGGGCGGCCAGGGTCTCGGGGGTGCCGTCGGGGTCGATCAGGTTGAAGCGGGCCACGGTGATGGGCATGGAAGGTCCCTCCGCCGGATGTGGGTGGCGGGAGGGGACGTTAGCTGATGCTGCGTCAGCTTTACAGGGATCCGGCGGGCCCGCGCGTCCGCACATCCGGCCCGGCGGGCCTCACCAGCAGAAACGGGGCCGGGGGCGGGCGGTCGCGCATACTGAAGCGGTTATGGACATCGTCATCCTTGCTGTAGTCATCGCCCTGGTCGCGGTCGGTGCTGTCGTCAGCGGGCTCGTGGTCGGCAGCCGCAGGAAGAAGCAGCTGCCGCCCCAGGCCCCGCCGAGCACGCCGACCATCACTGCCCCGCCCGCCGAACCCCAGGTCGGGGAAGACTCCGTCGAAACGGCGGAAGAACCGCGCCGCACGATCGAGGAGGTCGGGCTCCCGGAGGCGGAGGCGGCGGCTCCCGCTCCGGAGGTCCTGGAGCCCGAGGCGCCCGCCGCTCCCGAGATCGAGGTGCCCGAGCCCACCGCCGGCCGGCTGGTCCGGCTGCGCGCCCGGCTCGCCCGGTCCCAGAACTCCCTCGGCAAGGGACTGCTCACCCTGCTCTCCCGGGAACACCTGGACGAGGACACCTGGGAGGAGATCGAGGAGACCCTGCTCATCGCCGACGTCGGCGTGAAGCCCACGCAGGAACTCGTCGACCGGCTCCGCGAGCGGGTCAAGGTGCTCGGCACCCGCACCCCGGACGAGCTGCGCGGCCTGCTGCGCGAGGAGCTGATCGCCCTGATCGGTCCGGACATGGACCGCGTGGTGAAGACGGAGAGCGGCCTCGACACGCCGGGCGTCGTCATGGTCGTCGGGGTCAACGGCACCGGCAAGACCACCACCACCGGCAAGCTGGCCCGGGTCCTGGTCGCCGACGGCCGCAGCGTGGTGCTGGGCGCCGCGGACACCTTCCGCGCCGCCGCCGCCGACCAGCTGCAGACCTGGGGCGAGCGGGTCGGCGCGCGCACGGTGCGCGGCCCCGAGGGCGGCGACCCGGCGTCGATCGCCTTCGACGCGGTCAAGGAGGGCATCGCCGAGGGCGCGGACGTCGTCCTGATCGACACCGCCGGCCGGCTGCACACCAAGACCGGCCTGATGGACGAGCTGGGCAAGGTCAAGCGGGTCGTGGAGAAGCACGGGCCGCTGGACGAGGTGCTGCTGGTCCTCGACGCCACCACCGGCCAGAACGGCCTGATGCAGGCCCGCGTCTTCGCCGAGGTCGTGGACATCACCGGCATCGTGCTGACCAAGCTCGACGGCACCGCCAAGGGCGGCATCGTGGTCGCGGTCCAGCGCGAGCTGGGCGTGCCGGTCAAGCTGGTCGGCCTCGGCGAGGGCCCGGACGACCTGGCCCCCTTCGAACCGGCCGCGTTCGTCGACGCCCTCATCGGCGACCCCGCCTGAGGCCACCCGCCCCCGAAGCCCCCGCGCCCACCCCGGCCGGGGGCTTCGCCGTACCCCCCCCGCCCTGCGGCACGCCTGCCCACACGGCGCGGCGTACGGCCGCCAAGCTCCGTACGGCCGGGCACCGGCCGGCACCGAAACGGCCGCGTGAGCAGCGTCTGCCCCACACGGCGCGGCGTAGCGCAGCCAAGCCCCGGACGGCCGGGCAACGGCCGGCACCCGCACGGCGGGCAGGCGTGCCGCCACCCAGCCCCGCGCCGGCGGAGCGCAGGGGCCCCGCCCCGCCGGGAGGTGCTAGCGCTGGAAGCGGTGGCAGATGTACGCCAGCGTCCCCAGCAGCAGCCGCGCCTGCGGAGGCCGGCCGGCCGTGTCGAGGGTGGGCGGGCGGAGCCAGCCGACCGGGCCGAGGCCCGCGTGGTCCGACGGCGGAGCCGTCAGGTGGCTGCCGGCCCCCAGCGCCCGCAGGTCGAGCCCGGCATCGTCCCAGCCCATCCGGTACAGCAGCTGCGGAAGCTCCGCCGCCGCCCCCGGGGCCACGAAGAACTGCGCCCGCCCGTCCGGCGTCACGGTCACCGGCCCCAGCGGGAGCCCCATCCGCTCCAGCCGGACCAGCGCCCGCCGGCCGGCCTCCTCGGCGACGTCGATCAGGTCGAAGGCACGGCCCACCGGCAGCAGCACGGCCGCGCCGGGGTAGTCCGCCCAGGCCTCGATCGCCTCGTCCAGCGTCGCCCCCGCCCGGACCGGCGGCGCGCACGGCAGCGGATGCGCTCCCGGCGCCGCACACCGGAGGTCACCGCACGAACAGTCCCGGCCCGGTCCGGCGGCGCGGGCTCCGGGAACCGCGTCCCAGCCCCACAGCCCCGTGTACTCGGCCACCACCGTGCACTCCGGGATCCGCCCGCGGCGCCGGGCGCCGGTCCGGAACTCCTTGGTCCCCCGGCTGCCGCCGATCGTGAAGCCCATGCCCATGCCCCCTCCAACGGGTCCGGCCTGCCGGTGGTTACGCGCTTCGCCGCCCGCCCCCGTCGGCCACGCCCTGCCACCGGGTCCGGTTCTGTGTCCAGTGAATCGCGCCCGACGGGTGGCGAGTTCATTCGAAGGGGTGGCGAATGGTGGCGATTCCGCAAACAGCCTCGCCGAAGGGGTGATCGTAGGATTACTTTCGGTGCACGAACCCCGGCGTCGACCCCGAGCGTGGTTATGCCGCAGGCAAACCGTGAAGGAATCGTGAAGGTCCCTGGAGGGCCTGACGCACGGGGCCAGGGTTTCGTAGGGAGAAGCAGAGCGGATGGGGGCGTTCCAGTGGGCGGCAACGGCGCAAGCGGAACGGACGCGGATTCTGCTGCCCGGAACGAGCAACTGACCTCGTGGTTCGTCCGCAGCGGCTGGTCCAAGGGCGAACTCGCCCGCCAGGTCAACCGCCGCGCCCGGCAGATGGGCGCCCACCACATCAGCACGGACACCTCCCGGGTCCGCCGCTGGCTCGACGGCGAACAGCCCCGCGAGCCCGTCCCGCGCATCCTCTCCGAGCTGTTCTCCGAACGCTTCGGCACCGTGGTCGCCATCGAGCAGCTCGGTCTGCGCACCGCCCACCAGACCCCCTCCGTCTCCGGCGTCGACCTGCCCTGGGCCGGCCCGCAGACCGTGGAACTGCTGGGCGAGTTCTCCCGCAGCGACCTGATGCTCGCCCGCCGGGGGTTCCTCGGGACCTCGCTCGCGCTCTCCGCCGGCCCCGCCCTCATCGAGCCCATGCAGCGCTGGCTCGTCCCCGTCCCGGCCGGCGACCCCGGACCGCGCGAGGCGGCCCTCCCCGGGCCGCGCGCCCCCCGGCTCTCCGACCCGGAACTGGACCTCCTCGAAGCGACCACCGTGATGTTCCGCCAGTGGGACGCCCAGTGCGGCGGCGGACTGCGCCGGAAGGCGGTGGTCGGCCAGCTCCACGAGGTCACCGACCTGCTCCAGGAGAACCACCCCGGGCCGGTCATGAAGAGACTCTTCAAGGTCGCCGCCGAGCTGGCCGAGCTCGCCGGCTGGATGAGCTACGACATTGGCCTCCACCCCACCGCGCAGAAGTACTTCGTGCTCGCCCTGCACGCCGCGAAGGAAGCCGGCGACAAGCCGCTCGGCTCGTACATCCTCTCCGGCATGAGCCGCCAGATGATCCACCTCGGCCGCCCCGAGGACGCCCTGGAGCTCATCCACCTCGCCCAGTACGGCAGCCGCGACTGCGCCGGACCCCGCACCCAGGCCATGCTGTATGCGATGGAGGCCCGCGCCTACGCCAACATGGGCCAGCCCAGCCGCTGCAAGCGGGCCGTCCGGATGGCCGAGGACACCTTCGGCGACGTCGGCTTCGGCGGCGAGCCCGAGCCCGAGCCCGACTGGATCCGCTTCTTCTCCGAGGCCGAGCTCAACGGGGAGAACGCCCACTCCTACCGCGACCTGGCCTACGTCGCCGGCCGCAGCCCCACCTACGCCTCCCTGGCCGAACCCGTCATGGAACGCGCCGTGGAGCTCTTCGCCAAGGACGAGGAGCACCAGCGCTCCTACGCCCTCAACCTCATCGGCATGGCCACCGTCCACCTCCTCCAGCGCGAGCCGGAACAGGCCACCGTCCTCGTCGACCAGGCGCTGGACGTGGCGAAAAAGGTGCGGTCCGAACGGGTGAACACCCGACTCCGGAAGACCGTGGACACCGCCGCCCGTGAATACGGCGACATCGCCGAGGTGGTCCGGCTCACCGACCACCTGGCCGCCCGCCTGCCGGAATCGGCCGAGGCGGTCTGAAGACCCCGGCCGCGGCCGGTACCCCGTACAGCAGATCGGGCTCCCCCCATCGCCAGGTCAGTCACCGGGTACCGCCGCGGCCGGCCGCGTTCACCCCGACGTAACAGCCCCGACCTCTTCGTCACCGTCGCGAAACACGGAAGCGGCGCCGCCGGAAACCGGCCTGCGCGAATCTCATGGCTCATAACCGGCCATCCCCGCCGGGAGCACGCCGCCGCTCAGGTTTCCACACGGTCGCCCGCACGCGAACGTACCGACGACGAGGAGACGCCGATGGCACCAGCCATCACGACCCTTGCCGCAGACGCCCCGACGCTGTCTGCCGCGAACACCGGGTTCATGCTCATCTGCTCCGCCCTGGTCATGCTGATGACCCCGGGACTCGCCTTCTTCTACGGGGGCATGGTCCGCGTCAAGAGCAGCCTCAACATGCTGATGATGAGCTTCATCAGCCTCGGGATCGTCACGATCCTGTGGGTGCTCTACGGATTCAGCCTCGCGTTCGGCACCGACAAGGGCTCGGTCATCGGCTGGTCCGCCGACTACCTCGGCCTCAGCGGCCTCGGCCTCACCCAGCTCTGGGACGGCTACACCATCCCGGTCTACGTCTTCGCCGTCTTCCAGCTGATGTTCGCGGTCATCACCCCGGCCCTGATCAGCGGCGCCCTCGCGGACCGCGTGAAGTTCTCCGCCTGGGCGCTCTTCACCGCCCTCTGGGTCACCGCCGTCTACTTCCCCGTCGCGCACTGGGTGTGGGGCTCCGGCGGCTGGCTGTTCGAGATGGGCGTCATCGACTTCGCCGGCGGCACCGCCGTCCACATCAACGCCGGCGCCGCCGCCCTCGGCGTGATCCTCGTCATCGGCAAGCGCGTCGGCTTCAAGAAGGACCCGATGCGCCCGCACAGCCTCCCGCTGGTCATGCTCGGCGCCGGCCTGCTGTGGTTCGGCTGGTTCGGCTTCAACGCCGGCTCCTGGCTCGGCAACGACGACGGCATCGGCGCCGTGATGTTCCTCAACACGCAGGTCGCCACCGCCGCCGCCATGCTGTCCTGGCTGGCCTGGGAGAAGTTCCGGCACGGCGCCTGCACCACCCTCGGCGCGGCCTCCGGCGCCGTCGCCGGCCTGGTCGCCATCACCCCCTCGGGCGGGTCCTGCTCCCCGCTCGGCGCGATCGCCATCGGCGCCATCGCCGGTCTGCTCTGCGCCATGGCCGTCGGCCTCAAGTACAAGTTCGGCTACGACGACTCCCTCGACGTGGTGGGCGTCCACCTGGTCGGCGGGATCGTCGGCTCCCTGCTCGTCGGCTTCTTCGCCACCGGCGGGGTCCAGTCCGACGCGGCCGGCCTCTTCTACGGCGGTGGCCTGGAACAGCTCGGCAAGCAGGCGATCGGAGTCTTCTCCGTCCTGGCGTACTCTCTCGTCGCATCCGCGCTGCTCGCCTTCGTCCTGCACAAGACGATCGGCATGCGGGTCAGCGAGGACGTCGAGGTCGCCGGCATCGACCAGGTCGAACACGCCGAGACCGCCTACGACTTCAGCGGCGCCGGCGGCGGCACCCCCGCACGGGCCACCGCCGCCACCGCCACCGCCGTCACGGACTCGAAGAAGGTCGACGCATGAAGCTCATCACCGCGATCGTCAAGCCCCACAAGCTCGACGAGATCAAGGACGCCCTGCAGCGGTTCGGCGTCGAGGGGCTCACGGTCTCCGAGGCCAGCGGCTACGGCCGGCAGCGCGGCCACACCGAGGTCTACCGCGGTGCCGAGTACCGGATCGACCTGGTCCCCAAGGTCCGCATCGAGGTGCTGGTCGACGACGACGCGGCCCAGGACGTGATGGACGTGGTGATCACGGCCGCCCGTACCGGCAAGATCGGCGACGGCAAGGTGTGGAGCGTGCCCGTGGACAGCGTCGTACGGGTCCGCACCGGCGAGCGCGGCGCGGACGCCCTCTAGAGACACCGGGAGCCGAGCGGTGACGAGCGCCGAGGACACCACGAAGGACCCGTCCGGCCGGGGCGGACCGGACTCCGATTCCGGCCCCGGCCCCGGTCCGGGCCCGGGTCCCGGTACCGGCGGCTACGCCGAGGCCCGGCTGCGACTCCTCTCCGAGGAGGCGCGGCCCGGGCCCTCCCGGCGTTCCGCGCTGGCCGCCCTGACCGACGGCTGGCTGGCCGGGCTGTTCGCCACGGCAGCCCGGGAGAGCGGCGTACCGGGCGCCGCCCTGGTCGCCGTAGGAGGCTACGGACGGTCCGAACTCTCCCCGCGCAGCGATCTCGACCTGCTGCTGCTCCACGACGGCAAGGCCGGGGCGGCGGCGCTGGCCCGGCTCGCCGACCGGCTCTGGTACCCCGTCTGGGACCTCGGCCTGTCCCTGGACCACTCCGTACGGACCCCCGCCGAGGCCCGCAAGGCCGCCGCGGAGGACCTCAAGGTGCAGCTCGGCCTGCTGGACGCGCGGCCGGTCGCCGGCGACCTCGGACTGGTCACGGGCACCCGCAGCGCCGTCCTGGCGGACTGGCGCAACCACGCCGTCCGGCGGCTGCCCGAGCTGCACGCGCTGTGCCGGGACCGGGCCGCGCACTCCGGGGAACTGCGCTTCCTGCTCGAACCCGACCTCAAGGAGGCCAGGGGAGGGCTGCGGGACGTCACCGCACTCCGCGCCGTCGCCGCGTCCTGGCTGGCGGACGCCCCGCGCGAGGGCCTCGCCGAAGCCCGGCGGCGGCTGCTCGACACCCGCGACGCCCTCCACCTGGTCACCGGCCGGGCCACGGACCGGCTCAGCCTCCAGGAACAGGACCAGGTCGCGGCCCGGCTGGGCCTGCCCGGCGGCGACGCACTGCTCCGCGAGGTGTACGAGGCCGCGCGGGTGGTCTCGTACGCCGGCGACGTCACCTGGCGCGAGGTCGGCCGGGTGCTGCGGGCCCGGGCGGCCCGCCCCCGGCTCCGCGGACTGTTCGGCTCCGGGAAGGGCGGCCCCGCGGAACGCGCCCCGCTCGCCGAGGGCGTCGTGGAACAGGACGGCGAGGCCGTGCTCGCCCTGGCCGCCCGCCCCGACCGGGACCCGGTGCTGCCGCTCCGGCTGGGCGCGGCCGCCGCGCAGGCCGGACTGCCGGTCTCGCCGCACGCCGTACGACGGCTCGCCGGGCAGGCGCGTCCGCTGCCGGTGCCCTGGCCGGCCGAGGCAAGGGAACAGCTGGTGACCCTGCTGGGCGCGGGGGAGCCGACGATCGCCGTCTGGGAGGCACTGGAGGCGGAGGGGCTGATCAGCCGCCTGCTGCCGGACTGGGAGCGGGTCCGCTGCCGGCCGCAGCGCAACCCCGTGCACACCTGGACGGTGGACCGGCACCTGATCGAGACGGCGGTCCGCGCCTCCGCCATGACCCGCCGGGTCGGCCGACCGGACCTGCTGCTGACGGCCGCCCTGCTGCACGACATCGGCAAGGGCTGGCCCGGCGACCACTCGGAGGTGGGCGAGACCATCGCCCGGGACATGGCCGTACGGATCGGCTTCGGCCCGGCCGACGCGGAGGTCCTGGCCACCCTGGTCCGCCACCACCTGCTGCTGATCGACACCGCCACCCGGCGCGACCTGGACGATCCGGCGACGGTCCGGGCGGTCGCCGAGGCCGTCGGCACGGCCGGCACGCTGGAGCTGCTGCACGCGCTGACCGAAGCCGACGCGCTGGCCACCGGGCCCGCGGCATGGTCGGCCTGGCGGGCCGGACTGGTCGCGGACCTGGTGCGGCGGGCGGCGTCGGTGCTCGACGGCGGGCCCGCCGCCGGCCTGCCCGTGGGCCTGGCCGCCGCACCGGGCATCGAGCAGGAACGGCTGGCGATGGAGGCGCTGCGCACCGGGGAGCCGGTGCTGACCCTGCTGGCCCGGGAGGAGGAGGACGCCGCCGTCGGGGTGGAACTGGTGGTCGCCGTCCCCGACCAGGACGGCATCCTGCCGGCCGTGGCGGGGGTGCTGGCCCTGCACCGGCTGACCGTCCGCACCGCCGACCTGCGGCAGCTGGATCTGCCGGGGCCGGCGGGGGAGGTGCTGGTACTGCGCTGGCGGGTGGCCGCGGAGTACGGCGCGCTGCCGGAGGCCGCCCGGCTGCGGGCGGACCTGGTCCGCGCGCTGGACGGCTCGCTGGACGTGCCGTCCCGGCTGGCCGACCGCGAGGCGGCGTACCCGCGGCGGCGGGGCGTGGTCCCGCCGCCGCCCCGGGTGACGGTGATCCCGGAGGTCTCCTCCGCGGCCACCGTCCTGGAGGTCCGCGCCCCCGACGCGGTCGGCCTGCTGCACCGCATCGGGCGGGCCCTGGAGGACTCGGGCGTCCGCGTCCGCAGCGCGCACGTCTCGACGCTGGGCGCGAACGCGGTGGACGCGCTGTACGTCACCACCCCCGAGGGCAAACCCCTCGACCCCGACCGGGCCATCGCCTTGGCGGCCGCCCTCCGGTCCGCCCTTTCCTGACCGCTGCGCGGTGCGATGTCCCCTCCCCGCCCCTTCCCGAAACCGGGGTCTGCGGCCCCGGAGGCCGCTTCACGGGCGCTGCCGGGGGCGCGGGGAACTGCGCGACCGGTCCCCACCGGCCCGCAGGCGAAGGGCGGGGTCCGGGGCGGAGCCCCGGTTTCGGGATGGGGGTCCCCCCGGACGACGTCTGGGGGAGGGCGGGGAGGGGCAATGGCCCATGCGCGGAAGCGCGACCCAGCGGCCGGCGCCCCCGCACGGCCCGGCCTGCCGGCAGCGCCCCGGCACGGGCCGGCCGGCCCGAGTGCACCGGCACGGGCTGGCCTGGCGGCAGTGCACCGGCACGGCCCGGCCCGCCGGCAGTGCACCCGCACGGCCCGGCCCCCCCGGCAACACACCCGCAACGGCCCGGAGCGGGCCGGGGCCGTGGAACCCGTACCGCACCGCGGGGTCGGGCCGGGCGCACGGACCGATACCCTGGAGGGCGACCGCACGCCCCCGACCCGAGGAATCGCGACCACCGTGTTCGATACGCTTTCCGACCGCCTCAGCGCGACCTTCAAGTCCCTCAGGGGCAAGGGCCGCCTTTCCGAGCAGGACATCGACGCCGCGGCCCGGGAAATCCGTATCGCCCTCCTCGAGGCCGACGTCGCCCTCCCGGTCGTCCGCTCCTTCATCGCGAACGTCAAGGAGCGCGCCCGCGGTGCCGAGGTCTCCAAGGCGCTCAACCCGGCCCAGCAGGTCCTGAAGATCGTCAACGAGGAGCTCGTCTCCATCCTCGGTGGCGAGACCCGCCGGCTGCGGTTCGCCAAGACCGCGCCCACCGTGATCATGCTGGCCGGTCTGCAGGGTGCCGGTAAGACCACCCTCGCCGGAAAGCTCGGCCACTGGCTCAAGGGCCAGGGCCACACCCCGCTGCTCGTCGCCTGCGACCTCCAGCGCCCCAACGCCGTCAACCAGCTGAGCATCGTCGCCGAGCGCGCCGCCGTCGGCTTCTACGGCCCGCAGCCGGGCAACGGTGTCGGCGACCCGGTCCAGGTCGCCAAGGACTCCATCGAGTACGCCCGCACCAAGCAGTACGACATCGTCATCGTCGACACCGCCGGCCGCCTCGGCATCGACCAGGAGCTGATGCAGCAGGCCGCGGACATCCGCGACGCCGTCAGCCCCGACGAGATCCTCTTCGTCGTCGACGCCATGATCGGTCAGGACGCGGTCAACACCGCCGAGGCGTTCCGCGACGGCGTCGGCTTCGACGGCGTGGTGCTCTCCAAGCTCGACGGCGACGCCCGCGGTGGTGCCGCGCTCTCCATCGCGCACGTCACCGGCAAGCAGATCATGTTCGCCTCGAACGGCGAGAAGCTCGACGACTTCGACGCCTTCCACCCCGACCGCATGGCGGGCCGGATCCTCGACATGGGTGACATGCTCACCCTCATCGAGCAGGCCGAGAAGACCTTCTCGCAGGCCGAGGCCGAGAAGATGGCGGCCAAGCTCGCCAAGGGCCCCAAGGAGTTCACGCTCGACGACTTCCTGGCCCAGATGGAGCAGGTCCGGAAGATGGGCTCCATCTCCAAGCTGCTCGGGATGCTCCCCGGCATGGGCCAGATCAAGGAGCAGATCAACAACATCGACGAGCGTGACGTCGACCGCACGGCCGCCGTCATCAAGTCGATGACCCCGGCCGAGCGCCAGGACCCGACGATCATCAACGGCTCCCGCCGCGCCCGTATCGCCAAGGGCTCCGGTGTCGAGGTCAGCGCCGTGAAGAACCTCGTCGAGCGGTTCTTCGAGGCCCGCAAGATGATGTCCCGCATGGCGCAGGGCGGCGGCATGCCCGGCATGCCCGGCATCCCGGGCATGGGCGGCGGCCCCGGCCGGCAGAAGAAGCAGGTCAAGCAGGCCAAGGGCAAGCGCAAGAGCGGCAACCCGATGAAGCGGAAGGCCGACGAGGCCGCCGCCGCGGCGCGCCGCGAGCAGGGCCCGGCCGGTGTCGAGCCGGGCGCGGGCAGCCCGTTCGGCCTGCCCGCAGGCCAGCCCGGCCAGGACTTCGAGCTCCCCGACGAGTTCAAGAAGTTCATGCAGTGACCTCCGCGCGGGCCGTGCGTGACCCCGCGCGGGTCATGGCGTGAGCCCCGCGCGGGCGTGACGCCGTAGGCATGACGCCGCAAGGGCCGTGCCGTCCTCCGTACGGGGGACGGCACGGCCCTTCCCGTAGGCCCGGCTCTGCCCGCCCGGCTGGCGCGCGGACGGGCGGGTGTCCGGATTATCGCCTAATGTCGGCCGGAGGACGGACGAAGGAGGCGCCGGTGCCCAGCCCGACCCCCGTACCCCCGCGCGACCGGGCGGACACGCCCTGGCGGTCCGAGGGCGCCCCTCCGGCCCCGCAGCCGAGGAAGAAGATGCCCGGCGGCTGGCGCGGCCTGGTCCTGGCCGCACTGATCGTCTACCTGCTCACCAACCTGGTGCTCTCCTTCTTCAACGAGGTCGACGAACCGACCGTCTCGTACACCGAGTTCACCAAGCAGGTCCAGGCCGGCAACGTCTCCAGGATCTACTCCAAGGGCGACGCCATCCAGGGCCAGCTCAAGAACGAGCAGCAGCTCCCCGGCGGCAAGGGCGACTACAAGAAGTTCGTGACCCAGCGGCCCGCGTTCGCCGACGACGACCTGTGGGCCGACCTCACCGCCAAGGGCGTCACCGTCACCGCCAAGCCCGTGGTCGAGCAGCGCAGCTTCCTCGCCAACCTGCTGCTCTCGCTCGCCCCCATGCTGCTGCTCGTCGGCCTGTGGCTGCTGTTCGCCCGCCGGATGCGCGGGGCCATGGGCGCGGGCCTCGGCGGCATCGGCCGCAAGGCACCGCCCAAACCGGTCGCACTGGAGGGCGGCCCGCGCACCACCTTCGACGACGTGGCCGGCATCGACGAGGTCGAGAGCGAGCTCAGCGAGGTCGTCGACTTCCTCAAGAACCCCCAGGCGTACCGCCGGCTGGGCGCCAGGATGCCCGGCGGCGTGCTGCTGGCCGGACCGCCCGGCACCGGAAAGACCCTGCTGGCCCGCGCCGTGGCGGGCGAGGCGGGCGTGCCCTTCTTCTCCGCCTCCGCGTCCGAGTTCATCGAGATGATCGTCGGCGTCGGCGCCTCCCGGGTCCGGGAGCTGTTCGCCGAGGCCCGCAAGGTCGCCCCCGCGATCATCTTCATCGACGAGATCGACACCATCGGGCGGGCCAGGGGAGCGGGCGGCGGGATCGGCGGCCACGACGAGCGCGAACAGACCCTCAACCAGATCCTCACCGAGATGGACGGCTTCTCCGGCTCCGAAGGCGTGGTGGTGATCGCCGCGACCAACCGCAAGGACGTGCTCGACCCCGCGCTCACCCGTCCGGGCCGGTTCGACCGGATGGTCACCGTCTCCCCGCCCGACCGCGCCGGCCGCGAGGCCATCCTGCGCATCCACACCCGCGAGATCCCGCTGGACCCGGGCGTGGACCTGGCCCGGGTCGCCCGTACGACCCCCGGCATGACCGGCGCCGAACTGGCCAACCTGGCCAACGAGGCGGCCCTGCTCGCGGTCCGGCGGAACCAGGACGCCGTCACCCGCGCCGACCTGTCCGACGCCCTGGAGAAGGTCCAGCTCGGAGCGAAACGGCCGCTGGTGATGCCGGAGGACGAGCGCCGCCGCACCGCCTACCACGAGAGCGGCCACGCCCTGCTGGGCATGCTCCAGCCGGGCGCCGACCCCGTCCGCAAGATCACCATCGTGCCGCGCGGCCGGGCCCTCGGCGTCACCCTCTCCACCCCCGACTCGGACCGCTACGCCTACACCGAGCCCTATCTGCGCGGCCGGATCATCGGCGCGCTCGGCGGCATGGCGGCCGAGCACGTGGTCTACGGGATCATCACCACCGGCGCGGAGAACGACCTGGAGCAGGTCACCAACCTGGCCCGCGGCATGGTCGGCCGCTGGGGCATGAGCGAGCGCGTCGGCCGGCTCACCGCCATCCCGTCCGACGCGCAGTCCCCGTACGGGCTCACCGCCGCGCCCGCCACCCTGGACGCGGTGGACGCGGAGATGCGGCGCATCGTCGACGAGTGCTACGAGAACGCCTGCCGGCTGCTGCGCGAGCACCGGGACAAGCTCGACGCGCTCGCGGAGGCGCTGCTCGCCAACGAGACCTTGGAGGAGGACGAGGCGTACGCGACGGCCGGCATCACCCGGCCCGCCAAGCCGGCCCTCTGAAGGCCCGCCGTCCGCGGCCGGTCCCGCCAGACCGGTCCCGCCGGTCCCGCCGGTCCCGCCGGTCCGGCCGGGTGAACCGGATCCGGCGGGTCCCGCTACTCCGTCCGGGCGATCACGTACCGGAAGATGTTCGGCAGCCAGACCGAGCCGTCCGCCCGCTCGAACGGGTGCAGCTCCTCGGCCAGTTCCTTCTCCGCCTGCGCGGGGTCGGAGACCTCGTACAGGCCGGTCGACAGCAGCCCCCGGACCGCGCTCTCCAGGTCCGCGTACCCGAACGGGCAGAACACCCGGCCCGAGCCGTCCGGCCGCAGCCCCGCACCGGCCGCCAGACCGTCCAGGTCGGCCGCCGCCGGCGCGCCCGGCACCGTACAGCGCTCCGCCGGGCCCCAGTCCGCCAGCACCACCGCACCGCCCCGCCGGACCCCGGCCAGCGCGGTCGCCAGGGCCGCAGGCTCCGGGGCGAAGGCGGTCAGGACGTCGTACGGCCTGGCGACCGGTTCCGGTGCCGCGGACAGCACCTCCAGCACCCGCTCCCGGGCCAGGGCGCGCAGCGCGGGCCGCGGCTCCACCCCGGTCACCCGGGCACCCCGGCCGGCCGCCAGCAGCAGGCTCAGCCCGGCCCCGCAGTCCAGGCCGAGCACCCGGTCCCCCGGCCCGACCTCCAGTCGGTCGTACACCGCCTCGTACAGCGGTACCAGCATCCGTTCCTGGATCTCCGCCCAGTCCCGGGCGACGAGCGTCGCCGTCGGCGTAGGTGTCATCGAAGAAGCGCTCCTGATTCCTCTCGCCCCCTGGCCCCCGTTGCCAGAGAACTCCCACTTCGCCCCCGCGTCCAGAGGAACGTCAGCGCGGATTGCGCCGGATCGTGCGGTGCCCGCGCCGGAACGTGCCGGGGCCGCGCCGGATCACGCACCGCTCACACCCGGTTCGCACCCGGTTCGCACCCGGTTCACGCCGGGATCGCGGTCGGATCACGCCGGGACCACGTCCGGATCACGGGCCGATTCACGCTCGGCACTCCGGGCGCCGTACCATTCGCGCCATGGCAAAGGCTCCCGTTCTCACCCCCCAGGCGGAGGACTTCCCCCGCTGGTACCAGGATCTGATCAACAAGGCCGAACTGGCCGACAACGGCCCAGTGCGCGGCACGATGGTCATCCGACCGTACGGCTACGGGCTGTGGGAGCGGATGCAGCAGGAGATGGACGCCCGCATCAAGGAATCGGGCGCCCAGAACGCGTACTTCCCGATGTTCATCCCGCAGTCGTACCTGACGAAGGAAGCCGAGCACGTCGAGGGCTTCGCCCCCGAGCTCGCGGTCGTCACCCACGGCGGCGGCAAGGAGCTCGAGGAGCCGGTCGTCGTCCGCCCCACCTCCGAGACGATCATCAACGACTACTTCTCGAAGTGGGTGCAGAGCTACCGCGACCTGCCCCTGCTGATCAACCAGTGGGCCAACGTGGTGCGCTGGGAAATGCGCCCCCGCGTCTTCCTCCGTACGAGTGAGTTCCTCTGGCAGGAGGGCCACACCGCCCACGCCACCTACGAGGACGCCCGCGACTACGCCGCGCACATCCACCGGAACGTGTACGGCGACTTCATGACCAACGTGCTCGGCATCGACGTCGTGCTCGGCCGCAAGACCCCCAAGGAGCGCTTCGCCGGCGCCATCAACACCCTCACCCTCGAGGGCATGATGGGTGACGGCAAGGCCCTGCAGATGGGCACCAGCCACGAGCTCGGCCAGAACTTCGCCAAGGCGTTCAACACCTCCTACCTGTCCAAGGAGGGCAAGCAGGAGCTGGTCTGGCAGACCTCCTGGGGCGTCTCCACCCGCATGGTCGGCGGCCTGATCATGTCCCACGGCGACGACAACGGCCTGCGGGTCCCGCCGCGCCTGGCGCACGTCCAGGTCGTCGTCATGGCGATCAAGGGCGACGAGGCCGTGGCCAAGGTGCGCGAGCTGGGCGACCGCCTGAAGGCCGTCGGCCTGCGGGTGCAGGTCGACGACCGCGTCGACGTCCCCTTCGGCCGCCGCGCCGTGGACTGGGAGCTCAAGGGCGTTCCGGTGCGCATCGAGATCGGCCCCCGCGACCTGGAGGCCGGCACCGCGATGCTGGCCCGCCGGATCCCGGGCGGCAAGGAGCCGGTGCAGATCGAAGCCCTCGCGGACCTGCTGCCCAAGGTGCTGGACGAGGACCAGGCGCAGCTGCTGCGCGAGTCCCGCGAGCGCCGGGAGTCCCGTACGACCGACGTGGCCACCCTCGAGGAGGCCGCCGAGGCCGCGGTCGCCGGCGGCTGGGCGCGGATCCCGTGGGCGGACCTGGGCCCGGAGGGCGAGGCCAAGCTCGGCGAGCAGGCCGTGACCGTGCGGTGCCTGGTCGCCGAGGACGGCTCGGTGCCGGAGTCGGACGACGCCCCGGGCACGCTGGCCATCGTGGCCCGCTCGTACTGATCCACCGTCCCGCCGGTACCGACGTGGTGACGTACTGACCCGTTAGTACCGGTGTGGCTCGTGTGAATTGATACGCCCGATGTGACGGGCGTGACGTGAGGGGTGCCCCGGAACGTAGTCCGGGGCACCCCTGTACGTACCGACTCCTCCGGAGTTCTGCGCACCCGCCCTCCTCAGGGTGCATGAGACTGAACTGACTGGTACGTGCAAAAAATTTGGAATGGCCCGGAATCGGAACACCGGGGCCCCCAGGCTCGTTGTCACGACGTGAGCACGACACCACCTGTTCTGGCCGCAGAGCTGGCGCTGGCGTGGGCCGACATTCAGCGGTACCACCCCGAGCTGCCCGACCTCGCCGCGCCCGAGTCCCTGATCGGAGAGTCCTCGTCCGCCTGTGGCGCCGAGCTCTCCTTCGAGCGACTGCTGCACGAGGCAGTCCACGGCATCGCCGCGGCCCGCGGCGTCCGGGACACCTCGCGCGCCGGCCGCTACCACAACCGCCGTTTCCTGGCGATCGCCGAGGAGATGGGCCTCGACCATTCCGAGGAACCGCACGCGAGCAGCGGCTTCTCCCTGGTCACGCTCAACCCGGAGGCCAAGAAGCGGTACCGCCCGACGATGGAGCGGCTGCAGCGCGCCCTGCGTGCGCACACCGTGGCCACCGCCGCCGACACCAAGCGCAGCTTCCGCGGACCGGCCGCCCGGCACGGCTCCTCCGGCGGCGGCGTCCGGGTCAAGGCGGTCTGCGACTGCGGGCGCAACGTCCGGGTGGTGCCGTCCGTGCTGGCCCAGGCCCCCATCGTGTGCGGCGGCTGCGGCAAACCCTTCCGCATCCCGGAAGTCGCGGTGGCTGCGGCCGCGTCCTGACGCGCCCGGGGCGTGTGGCAGAATGGGCAGCTGTACTCGACAGCCGCACAGGACCCCTCTCTCCTCCGGCTGACGCGTCCATCGGGCACCCGAGTACCGCAACCCCACGTGGCATCTCATGTGCCCAACCACGTCAAGACCAGGAGACACCACTCCAGTGGCAGTCAAGATCAAGCTCAAGCGCCTCGGCAAGATTCGCCAGCCGCACTACCGCGTCGTCGTCGCCGACTCCCGTACCCGCCGTGACGGCCGGGCCATCGAGGAGATCGGTCTGTACCACCCGACGTACAACCCCTCGCGCATCGAGATCGACTCGGAGCGCGCGCAGTACTGGCTGTCCGTCGGCGCCCAGCCGACCGAGCCGGTCCTCGCCCTCCTGAAGCTCACCGGTGACTGGCAGGCGCACAAGGGCCTCCCGGCCCCGGCGCCGCTGCTGCAGCCGGCGACGAAGGAAGACAAGCGTCGTTCCTTCGACGAGTTCGCGAAGGCGCTGGAGGGTGGCGACGCCAAGGGCGAGGCCATCACCCAGAAGAAGAAGGCTGAGAAGAAGGCGGACGAGGCCGAGGCCGCCGCCGAGTCGACCGAGGCCTGAGCATGCTCGAGGAGGCTCTTGAGCACCTCGTAAAGGGCATTGTCGACAACCCCGATGACGTGCAGGTCGCCTCGCGCAACCTGCGTCGTGGGCAGGTGCTGGAGGTCCGGGTCCACCCCGACGACCTCGGCAAGGTGATCGGCCGCAACGGCCGCACCGCGCGCGCCCTGCGCACCGTCGTGGGAGCCATCGGCGGACGGGGAATCCGCGTCGACCTCGTCGACGTGGACCAGGTCCGCTGAGCAGTTGAACCACCGGCACGGGCCGGGGAGGGCGCACCGTTGCCCACCCCGGCCCGTGCTGTTTCACGATGGCGGGAGCAGCCATCGATCGAGCAACCACGACGGAGAGGTACCACCTCCGCGAGAGCGGCGGCGGTTCGGCCGCGAAAGAGGAGAGAGAGCGTGCAGCTCGTAGTCGCCCGGGTGGGCCGTGCCCACGGCATCAAGGGTGAGGTCACCGTCGAAGTGCGCACCGACGAGCCGGAACTCCGGCTCTCCCCGGGTGCCGTGCTTCACACCGAGCCCGCGTCCGCCGGCCCCCTCACCATCGAGACCGGCCGGGTGCACAGCGGCCGGCTGTTGCTCCGCTTCGAGGGCGTGAAGGACCGCACCGCCGCCGAGGCGCTCCGCAACACGCTGCTGATCGCCGAGGTCGACCCCTCCGAACTGCCGGAGGAGGAGGACGAGTACTACGACCACCAGCTGCTCGACCTGGACGTGGTGCTCGCCGACGGCACGGTGATCGGCCGGATCTCCGAGATCTCCCACCTGCCCTCGCAGGACCTGTTCATCGTGGAGCGCGAGGACGGCACCGAGGTGATGATCCCCTTCGTGGAGGAGATCGTCACCGAGATCGACCTGGAGGAGCAGCGGGCCGTGATCGACCCGCCGCCGGGCCTGATCGACGACCGCGCCGAGATCGTCTCCTCGCGCGATGCCGGGGGAGAAGAAGCCTGATGCGGCTGGACGTCGTCACGATCTTCCCCGACTACCTGGAGCCGCTGAACGTCTCCCTCGTCGGCAAGGCGCGGGCCCGCGGGCAGCTCGACGTACACGTCCACGACCTGCGCGAGTGGACGTACGACCGGCACAACACGGTCGACGACACCCCCTACGGCGGCGGCCCCGGCATGGTCATGAAGACCGAGCCGTGGGGCGACTGCCTGGACGACGCCCTCGCCGCCGGGTACGAGGCCGGCGCCCACGGCCCGGTCATGGTCGTCCCCACGCCCAGCGGTCGGCCCTTCACCCAGGAACTCGCCGTCGAGCTCTCCGAGCGGCCCTGGCTGATCTTCACCCCGGCCCGGTACGAGGGCATCGACCGCCGGGTCATGGACGAGTACGCCACCCGCATGCCGGTCTACGAGGTCTCCATCGGCGACTACGTCCTGGCCGGCGGCGAGGCCGCGGTCCTGGTGATCACCGAGGCGGTGGCCCGTCTGCTGCCCGGTGTCCTGGGCAACGCCGAATCGCACCGGGACGACTCCTTCGCGCCCGGCGGGATGGCGAACCTGCTGGAGGGCCCCGTCTACACCAAGCCGCCGGTGTGGCGCGGCCGCGGCATCCCCGAGGTCCTGCTCAGCGGCCACCACGGGAAGATCGCGCGCTGGCGCCGGGACGAGGCGTTCGCCCGCACCGCCCTGCACCGCCCGGACCTCATCGAGCGCACCGAGGCCGCGGCCTTCGACAAGAAGGACCGCGAGACCCTCAGCATCCTGGGCTGGGCTCCCACCCCCGACGGCCGATTTTGGCGCAGGCCGGAAGGCGTGGAAGAATAAGCGGCTGCTGTACGCCCGCGTGCGCCCCTGCCACAGGGGGACCGTCGCCCGCCGGGTGGCGCAGCTCCCGAATTCTCTACGGAAACCCGCACGGCGGCCTGTGGCGTCGTGCGAAGAAAGCAGACGAAGAACATGTCTTCTCTCCTCGACGGTGTGAACGCCGCCTCCCTGCGCTCGGACGTCCCGGCCTTCCGCCCGGGTGACACGATCAACGTGCACGTCCGCGTCATCGAGGGCAACCGCTCCCGTATCCAGCAGTTCAAGGGCGTCGTCATCCGCCGCCAGGGCTCCGGCGTCTCCGAGACCTTCACCGTCCGCAAGGTCTCCTTCTCCGTCGGCGTCGAGCGCACCTTCCCGGTGAACTCCCCGATCTTCGAGAAGATCGAGCTGGTCACCCGCGGTGACGTCCGCCGCGCGAAGCTGTACTACCTCCGTGAGCTCCGTGGCAAGGCCGCGAAGATCAAGGAGAAGCGCGACAACTGATCTCGCGCCGGGTCCAGGGAGCGGCCGGATAGGCTCCTCCCGATGGACACCGAAGCACGAGTCACGCAGCGCGGCCACTCTTCCCCCGACGAGGGGGCGGAGCGGTCGCGCTTCGCGTTTTCCGGACGTCTGACCTGGCGGCGTGCCGGGCTGGCCGGTGTCGCCCTCACCGTCGGCCTGCTGCTCTTCAGCAACTTCGTGCTGCAGCCCTTCCTGATTCCCAGCCGCTCGATGGAGCCGACCCTGGAGGTCGGGGACCGGGTGCTGGTCAACAAGCTGGCGTACCGTTTCGGCGAGCAGCCCCGCCGGGGCGACGTGGTGGTCTTCGACGGCCGAGGCTCCTTCGTACAGGAAGGGCCGGAGGGCAATCCCGTCGGCGAGGCCCTGCGCGGTGCGGCCGCCGCCCTCGGGCTGGCCGAGCCGGCCGACACCGACTTCGTGAAGCGGGTGGTGGGCGTGGGCGGCGACGACGTGGTCTGCTGCGACGACCGCGGCCGGATCAAGGTCAACGGAACGCCCGTGGACGAGCCCTACGTGTACCCGGGGGACGTCCCCTCGACGGTTCCGTTCCGGATCGTCGTGCCCGTCGGCACCCTGTGGGTGATGGGGGACCACCGGTCCCAGTCCCGGGACTCCCGCGACCACCTCGGCTCGCCCGGCGGCGGGATGGTGCCGGTGGACAAGGTCATCGGACGGGCCGACTGGATCGGCTGGCCGCTCTCCCGCTGGGGCAGACCCGGCGGCTCCGGCGGTACGGGTGGGTAGCCGCGGGCGGTCACGCCGCGAGCGCGACGCGGAGCTGGAGCGGCTCGGCGGGCGCGCCGAACGACGCCGGCTGGCCCGGCGCAGCAAACGGCGCCGTCGGACCCGGCGGGCCGGCGAGCTGCCGCTGCTGGTGGTGGTGGCCCTCTGCATCGCGCTGCTCCTCAAGACCTTCCTGGTGCAGGCGTTCTTCATCCCGTCGGGCTCGATGGAGCAGACCATCCGGATCGGCGACCGGGTGCTGGTGGACAAGCTGACCCCGTGGTTCGGGGCCAAGGCCGAGCGCGGCGACGTGGTCGTCTTCAAGGACCCGGGCGGCTGGCTCAAGGGCGAGACCCGGGCCGCCCCCGACCCGGTCGGCGTCAAGCAGCTCAAGCAGGCACTCACCTTCATCGGCCTGCTGCCCTCCTCCGACGAGCAGGACCTGATCAAGCGGGTGATCGGGGTGGGCGGGGACACCGTCAAGTGCTGCGACGCCCGGGGCCGGGTGAGCGTCAACGGCGTGTCCATCGATGAGCCGTACGTGATGAGCGGGAACACGCCCTCCGACATCAGGTTCGAGGTGAAGGTCCCCGAGGGCCGGCTGTTCGTGATGGGCGACCACCGGGCCAACTCGGCGGACTCCCGCTACCACTTGGACGAGCAGTTCCAGGGCACCATCGCCGAGAAGGGCGTGGTCGGCCGGGCCTTCGTGATCGCCTGGCCGTCGGGCCACTGGGGCGGCCTGGACAAGCCCGCCGTCTTCGCCACGGTGCCCGATCCCGCGCGCCGGGGACGCAGGAGGCACAGGCCCGTCGCATAGTGTGTCCTCCGTCTCCCGATGCTTGGGGAACTCCCGCTCGTTAGAGGAGTGGAGGGCCCGCGTCAGTTCCGGCGCGGGCGGGTGTACGAAGTGAGGAGTGGATGTGGGGGATGTGGCGGTAGGCGCACGTTCCGGACGGGATGAGCCCGAGGAGCGGCCCGAGCGGCCAGGGGCCCAGCAGCCGGAGGACGCCGTCGACGGTGCGGGCGGGACGGACGGGACCGCCGGAGTCGACGAGGCCGCCGAGAGCCCGCAGCGCTCCTTCTGGAAGGAGCTGCCCCTCCTCATCGTCATCGCCCTGGTGCTGGCCCTGCTGATCAAGACCTTCCTGGTGCAGGCGTTCTCGATCCCCTCCGACTCCATGCAGAACACCCTGCAGCGCGGGGACCGGGTGCTCGTGGACAAGCTGACCCCGTGGTTCGGCTCGGAGCCGGAGCGCGGCGAGGTCGTGGTCTTCAACGACCCGGACGAGTGGCTGGCCGGCGAGCCGACCCCGGAGCCCAACATCTTCCAGCAGGCCCTCAGCTGGATCGGCCTGATGCCCTCGGCCGACGAGAAGGACCTGATCAAGCGGGTCATCGCGGTCGGCGGCGACACGGTGGAGTGCCAGAAGGGCGGACCGGTCAAGGTCAACGGGAAGGCGCTCGACGAGCCGTACATCTTCCCCGGCAACACCCCGTGCGACGACAAGCCGTTCGGCCCGCTGAAGGTGCCGAAGGACCACATCTGGGTCATGGGTGACCACCGGCAGAACTCGTACGACTCCCGGTACCACACGGACGACAAGACCAAGGGCTTCGTGCCGAACGAGAAGGTCGTCGGCCGCGCCGTGGTCGTGGCCTGGCCGGTGACCCGCTGGGCGACCCTGCCGGTGCCGGACACCTTCGACCAGCCGGGCATCGGCGACCAGGCCGCGGCGGCCGCGATCGGGCTCGGGCCGGCCGGACTGGGAGTGGCCGGTGCGGTACCGCTGGTGATGTGGCGCAGGCGGGTGCTGACCCGGGGGCGTACCGCCGGGTAGATTGCCGCCCAGTCGACGATCTCCGAGGTGGGGGGCGCTGGGATGGGCGAAGCAGCACGTGGGACAGGTGGCCGCGGCCGCCTCGGCAACATACTGTCGGGGCTGGCCGTGGCCATCGGCTTTGCCCTCTTCCTGGGCGGATTCGTATGGGGCGCGCTGGTCTACCAGCCGTACACGGTCCCCACGGACTCGATGATGCCCACCGTGCGGCCGGGGGACCGGGTCCTCGCCGAGCGGATCGACGGCGGCGAGGTGCGCCGCGGCGACGTGGTGATCTTCACCGATGCCGACTGGAGCAACGCGCCCATGGTCAAGCGGGTCGTCGGCATCGGCGGTGACACCGTGCGCTGCTGCGACCAGGACGGACGGCTGACCGTGAACGGCAAGGAGCTGGACGAGCCGTACGTCGACGACGTCAAGGCCGACGGCTCCGGGCGCCGTTCGGGCCTCGCCTCGGACACGCCGTTCGAGGTGACGGTCCCCCAGGGCAAGCTGTTCCTGCTCGGTGACAGGCGGGCCGCCTCGCTGGACTCCCGGGCCCACCTCCAGGACGCCGGACAGGGCATGGTGGACCGCTCCGCGGTCACCGCACGCGTGGACGCCCGGGCCTGGCCCTCACCGGCGATGCTGGACCGCCCGCGGACCTACGCGGGGCTGCCCGGCGGGACCTCCTCGCCCGGCCCGCTGGCGCTCCAGGTGTACGCCGCGCTGGCCGGTGCGGTGCTGGTGGTCGCAGGGTCGGCGTACGGGCCCGTCGCGCGGCGCTTCGGCAGGGCACGGCGGGAGCCGACCGATGTCCGCTGAAACCGGTCCGCGCAAGGTCTCGCGGCTGATCCTGCTGGACCCGGACGACCGGGTCCTGCTGCTGCACGGCTTCGAGCCGGCCGATCCGGCGGTCGACTGGTGGTTCACCCCGGGCGGCGGCCTGGAGCCGGGAGAGACCCGGGAGCAGGCCGCGCTGCGCGAGCTGGCGGAGGAGACCGGGATCACCGGCGTGGAGCTCGGCCCGGTGCTCTGGCACCGGTACTGCGCCTTCCCCTTCGACGGGCGGCGCTGGGAACAGGACGAGTGGTACTTCCTGGCCCGGACCGACCGGACGGAAACCGCCCCGACCGGCCTCACCGAGCTGGAAAAGCGCAGCGTCACCGGGGCGAGATGGTGGACTTGCGAGGAACTTCTCGCAGCACGTGAGACGGTGTACCCGACCAGACTCGCCGAGCTGTTCCGCGCACTGCTCGACGACGGTCCCCCGGCCGCGCCGGTGGTCCTGGACCCCGAAATCGTTTAGGGGCGCACGGGCCTGGCGCACAATAGGGGGACGCACGGCTGAAGGGGAACATGCCATGAGCGCCGAGGACCTCGAGAAGTACGAGACCGAGATGGAGCTGAAGCTCTATCGCGAGTACCGCGACGTCGTCGGGCTGTTCAAGTACGTGATCGAGACGGAACGCCGGTTCTACCTCACCAACGACTACGAGATGCAGGTGCACTCGGTCCAGGGCGAGGTGTTCTTCGAGGTCTCGATGGCCGACGCGTGGGTCTGGGACATGTACCGGCCGGCCCGATTCGTCAAGCAGGTCCGGGTGCTGACCTTCAAGGACGTGAACATCGAGGAGCTCAACAAGACCGACCTGGAGCTCCCGGGCAGCTGATCCGGGCCGCCGGCAGGACAACCCGTTCACCCCTGTGGGTGAGCGGGTTGTCCACAGGCCCCGGGTTGTCCACCAAGATCCACGGGGTGCGCACGGCTGAGGGACCGTCGGTCCCGGAGGTGGTGCGCGATGGACGCACGAGGGGCACTGGGCAGGTACGGCGAGGACCTGGCCGCGCGGCGGCTGACCGAGGCCGGGATGAGGGTGATCGCGCGGAACTGGCGGTCCGGGCCCGGCGGGGAGATCGACATCGTCGCCCGGGACGGCGACGCGCTGGTGGTCTGCGAGGTGAAGACGCGCCGGGCGGGCCCGTTCGAACATCCGATGGCGGCCGTCGGACGGGGCAAGGCCGACCGGCTGCGGATGCTCGCCGCGCGCTGGATCGCCGACCACGGCGGACCACCCCCGGGCGGGGTGCGGATCGACCTGGTCGGGGTCGTCCTGCCGCGCCGGGGCGCCCCGGTCGTGGAGCACGTCCGGGGGGTGGCGTGATGGGCTTCGCACGGACCTGCTCGGTGGCGCCGGTCGGCGTCGAGGGCGTGCTGGTCGAGGTCCAGGCCGACCTGGAACCGGGCATCGCCGCCTTCACACTGGTCGGACTGCCCGACAAGACCCTGTTCGAGAGCCGGGACCGGGTCCGGGCGGCAGTGGTGAACTCCGGCGCGGAATGGCCCCAGAAGAAGCTCACCGTGGGCCTGAGCCCGGCGTCCGTGCCGAAGTCCGGCGCCGGCTTCGACATGGCCATCGCAACGGCGGTGCTGGGCGCGGCGGAACGGATCGACCCGGCCGCCATCGCCGACCTCGTCATCGTCGGCGAACTCGGCCTGGACGGCCGCGCCCGCCCCGTCCGGGGCGTGCTCCCGGCGGTCCTGGCCGCTGCGGAGGCCGGCTACCGCCGGGTGGTCGTCCCCGAGCAGTGCGCCGGGGAGGCCGCCCTGGTCCCCGACGTCTCGGTGCTCGGCGTCCGCAGCCTGCGCCAGCTGATCGCCGTACTCACCGACGGCGAGATCCCCGACGAGCCTCCGCCGTACCCGCCGGACGGGCCGGACCCGATGCTGGCGGGCCTGGTCGTGCCCGGAGCGGCCGTCGGTGCGGGGATCGGGACGGGCGTCCGGGCCGGGCTGCCCGACCTGGCGGACGTCGCCGGGCAGCGGTCCGCCCGGCGGGCCCTGGAGGTGGCCGCCGCCGGCGGACACCACGTGTTCCTCACCGGCCCGCCGGGAGCGGGCAAGACCATGCTGGCGGAGCGCCTTCCGGGGATCATGCCGGCCCTCACCCGGCGGGAGTCCCTGGAGGTCACCGCCGTCCACTCGGTCGCCGGACTCCTGCCGCCCGGCGAGCCGCTCGTACGGGCCGCGCCGTACTGCGCCCCCCACCACTCGGCGACCATGCAGTCGCTGGTGGGCGGCGGCAGCGGGCTGCCACGGCCCGGCGCGGTCTCGCTGGCCCACCGGGGCGTGCTCTTCCTCGACGAGGCACCCGAGTTCAGCACCAAGACGCTGGACGCGCTGCGGCAGCCGCTGGAGTCGGGAGAAGTGGTGATCGCCCGGGCGGCCGGGGTGGTGCGGCTGCCCGCGAGGTTCCTGATGGTCCTCGCCTCCAACCCCTGTCCCTGCGGCCGGCACACGGTGCACGGCACCGGCTGCGAGTGCCCGCCGGCGGCGATCCGGCGTTACCAGGCCCGGCTCTCCGGTCCGTTGCTCGACCGGGTGGACCTGAGGGTGGAGGTGGAGCCGGTCAGCCGGTCCGACCTGCTCGGGCAGGGCGGGCGGGGCGAGCCCAGCGCGGCCGTCGCGGCCCGGGTGGCCGGGGCCAGGGACCGGGCGGCGGCCCGGCTGGCCGACACGCCCTGGAGGGTGAACAGCGAGATCCCCGGCCACGAGCTGCGGACCCGCTGGGAGCCCGCCCCCGGGGCGCTGGCCCAGGCCGAACGGGACCTGGAGCGCGGCCTGCTCACCGCCCGCGGCCTGGACCGGGTGCTCCGCGTCGCCTGGACGGTGGCGGACCTCGCCGGCAAGGAGCGGCCGGACGCCCTGGACGTGGCCGTCGCCCTGGAACTGCGCACGGGCATCGCCCGCGGCGCGGCGCTCGCCCCGGGGGCCGTGTGATGGCCGGCGACCGGGACGAACTCCTGGCCAGGGTGGCCCTCACCCGGGTGCTGGAGCCGGGGGACGAGCACGGGGGACGCTGGCTGCGGCGCCACGGGGCGGAGGGGGTGATACGGCGCCTCGCCGGGGGACCGGGGGACTGGGGCGAACTCGACGGCGTGGGGGCCGGACGGCTCGCCGGGTACCGGGAGCGGGCCGCCCGGGCCGACCCGGAGCGGGACCTGGCGGACATCGCCGGACTGGGCGGCCGCTTCGTGTGGGCCGGCGCGCCGGAGTGGCCCGGCCAGCTGGACGACCTCGGCGACGCCCGCCCCGTCGGACTGTGGCTCCGCGGCCGGCCGGACCTGCGGGTCTGGGCGCTCCGCTCCGTCGCCCTGGTCGGGGCCCGCGCCTGCACCCCGTACGGCACGCACATGGCGCAGACCCTCGCCGCCGGACTCGCCGAGCGCGGCTGGGTGGTGGTCTCCGGCGCCGCCTACGGCATCGACGGGGCCGCCCACCGCGGCGCGCTCGCCGTCGGCGGGGCCACCGCGGCCGTCCTGGCCTGCGGGGTGGACACGCACTATCCGCCCGGGCACGCCGGCCTGCTCGGCCGGATCGCCGGGGCGGGCCTGCTGATCGGCGAGCTGCCGCCCGGCAGCCACCCCACCCGCAGCCGGTTCGTCCTGCGGAACCGGGTGATCGCCGCCCTCACCCGCGGCACCGTGGTCGTCGAGGCCGCCCACCGCAGCGGCTCCCTGGTCACGGCACGCCGCGCCCAGCGGCTCGGCCGGCTCACCATGGGCGTGCCCGGCCCCGCCACCAGCGGGCTCTCCGCCGGGGTGCACGAACTGCTGCGCGGCGAGGCGGCCCTGGTCACCGACGCCGACGAGATCGTCGAACTGGTCGGCGGCATGGGCGAACTGGCCCCCGAGCGCCGGGGGCCGGTGCTCCCCCGGGACCTGCTCCACGAGGAGACCGCCCGGGTGCTGGAGGCGCTCCCCGCCGGGCGGCCCGCCGGCGCCCGGGAGGTGGCGCTCGCCGCCGGCACCGGCACCGATGAAGTCATCGGCAGACTGTACGAACTTCACTCTCTGGGGTTCGTCGAACGGCAGGGCGACGGATGGAGGTTGACGGGACACCCGGACGGCCAGGCCACTCGAACCGGTGGCGCCCGGCGAGGCGACCGTTGACCTGGGGAGTTCCGGTGAAAGAGTGAAGCCGATGAGAGACGCGGTCTTCCCGGTGGCAGTCCCCGGGACCGTGCGCGAGGCGCCGGTCCCGGACCACCCGCGCGACTCCGGGGGCGCCGGGGCCGTCATACGATCCCGTACTCTTCGCGCACCGCGACTGTTCAGTCACGCTACGCTCCCCACGAATCCGGCCCCGACAAAGGCGACCCATGCCCCAGCACACCTCAGGGTCTGACCGCGCTGCGGCACCCCCCGCTGCCCGCGGCAGCGAGCGGTCCACCGCGCCCTCGTCCCTGGACGCGCTGTGGCGCTCCTACAAGGACTCGGGCGACGAGCGCCTGCGGGAGCAGTTGATCCTGCACTACTCGCCGCTGGTGAAGTACGTGGCCGGCCGGGTCAGCGTCGGCCTCCCGCCCAACGTCGAGCAGGCGGACTTCGTCTCCTCCGGGGTCTTCGGACTGATCGACGCCATCGAGAAGTTCGACATCGACCGCGCGATCAAGTTCGAGACGTACGCGATCACCCGCATCCGCGGCGCGATGATCGACGAACTGCGCGCCCTCGACTGGATCCCGCGCTCCGTCCGGCAGAAGGCGCGTGCCGTGGAACGCGCCTACGCCACCCTGGAGGCGCAGCTCAGGCGCACCCCCACCGAGGCGGAGGTGGCCGCCGAGATGGGCATCTCGGTGGAGGAACTCCACACCGTTTTCAGCCAGTTGTCGCTGGCCAACATGGTCGCCCTGGAGGAGATGCTGCACGTCGGCGGCGAGGGCGGCGAGCGGCTCACGCTGATGGACACCCTGGAAGACACCGCCGCCGACAACCCGGTCGAGGTGGCGGAGGACCGGGAGCTGCGCCGGCTGCTGGCCCGCGCCATCAACACCCTCCCCGAACGGGAGAAGACGGTGGTGACCCTCTACTACTACGAGGGGCTCACCCTGGCCGAGATCGGCCACGTGCTCGGCGTCACCGAGTCCAGGGTCAGTCAGATCCACACCAAGTCCGTGCTGCAGCTGCGGGCGAAGCTGGCGGATGTCGGCCGCTGACCTGGCGGAGCTCCGTAGAGTGGGAACGTGCCCAGGATTCGAGCGGCCTCCGTGGCCGAGCACCGGACGATGCAGCGCGGCGCCCTGCTGGACGCCGCCCGTTCCCTGCTGTCCGAGGGCGGTACGGAGGCGCTGACCTTCCCCGCCCTCGCCGAGCGGACCGGCCTGGCCCGGTCCTCCGTCTACGAGTACTTCCGCTCCCGCGCGGCCGTGGTCGAGGAACTCTGCGCCGTGGACTTCCCGGTCTGGGCGGCCGAGATCGAAGCGGCCATGGAGGCCGCGGACACCCCCGAGGCCAAGGTCGAGGCGTACGTCCGGCAGCAGCTGGCCCTGGTCGGGGACCGGCGGCACCGGGCCGTGGTGGCGATCTCGGCGAGCGAGCTGGACGCCGGTGCCCGGGAGAAGATCCGCGCCGCCCACGGCGGCCTGGTGGCGATCATCGTCGAGGCGCTCGGCGCCCTTGGTCACGACCGGCCCCGGCTCGCCGCGATGCTCCTGCAGGGCGTCGTGGACGCCGCCGTCCGCCGGATCGAGCTCGGCGCCGCCGAGGAGCCGGCCGAGGTCACCGAGGCGGCCGTGGCCATGGCGCTCCGCGGCGTACGGGGCTGAGCCCGGCGGCCCCGGCCGACGGCAGCAGCCGGGGCGAGGACCGGGGGACCAGGGGCAGCGGGTTGAGGTAGACCTCCCCGGCGAGCAGCCCCCAGTGCAGGCAGGACGCCCGGCAGTGGCTCCCCGCCTCCAGGACCGCCACCACCTGCCCCGCCCGCACCGCCTCGCCCTCGGCGACCAGCGGGCGGACCGGTTCGAACGTGGTGCGCAGACCCCCCGGGAGGGTGAGCGACAGCACTCCGCGGCCCGCCACCTGTCCGGCGTAATGGACCCGGCCCGGGCCCACCGCCCGTACCTCCGCGCCCACCGGGGCGGCCAGGTCCACCCCGCGGTGCCCGGCCGCGTACGGGGTGGGCGGCGGATCCCACCACCGCGCCACCACCAGCGGCGCGGGCAGCGGACGGACCCGCCGCACCGGATCAGCCGGCCCTGCGGCGCCGGGCGCGCCCGCAGCCGGCAGGGGCTGCAGCAGGGCCGGAACCAGGGGCTGGACAAGGGGTGGAACAAGGGCCGGAAGCAGGCCCAGCAGGAAGATCGGCAGCAGTGGCGTCATGCCCGCAGGGTCCCGCGCACCCCGCCCCCGCGCTGCGGCCTGTGGACGACGGGGCCGCTGTGGGCAGGGGCGTCACCCGGCACGGTGCCCGGTCCCGTACACTTCTTGTGGCGATCCGGGTCACCGGGTCGACTTCGCACGCCCCAGCGCCGACCGGTCATGCGGTCTGGCGGCGGCGTCCCTCGGTCCCCTTCGACGGGGGCGGGACGCGGCCGGGGCGTCAGGAATGAAACCGAGAATCCAAGGAGATACGGCCATGGCCGTCGTCACGATGCGGGAGCTGCTGGAAAGCGGCGTCCACTTCGGTCACCAGACCCGTCGCTGGAACCCGAAGATGAAGCGCTTCATCTTCACCGAGCGCAACGGCATCTACATCATCGACCTGCTCCAGTCGCTGTCGTACATCGACCGCGCCTACGAGTTCGTCAAGGAGACCGTCGCGCACGGCGGCTCCATCATGTTCGTGGGCACCAAGAAGCAGGCCCAGGAGGCCATCGCCGAGCAGGCGACCCGCGTTGGCATGCCGTACGTCAACCAGCGCTGGCTCGGTGGCATGCTCACCAACTTCTCCACCGTCTACAAGCGCCTCCAGCGTCTGAAGGAGCTTGAGGCGATCGACTTCGAGGACGTCGCCGCCTCGGGTCTCACCAAGAAGGAGCTCCTGGTCCTCTCCCGCGAGAAGGCCAAGCTGGAGAAGACCCTCGGTGGTATCCGCGAGATGTCGAAGGTCCCCAGCGCGGTCTGGATCGTCGACACCAAGAAGGAGCACATCGCCGTCGGTGAGGCGCGCAAGCTCCACATCCCGGTCGTCGCGATCCTCGACACCAACTGCGACCCCGACGAGGTCGACTACAAGATCCCGGGCAACGACGACGCGATCCGCTCCGTCACCCTGCTCACCCGCGTGATCGCCGACGCCGTCGCCGAGGGCCTCATCGCCCGCTCCGGCGCTGCGACCGGTGACTCGAAGCCGGGCGAGAAGGCCGCCGCCGAGCCGCTCGCCGAGTGGGAGCGCGACCTGCTCGAGGGCGAGAAGAAGGCCGACGAGGCTCCGGCCGCCGAGGCCCCCGCCGCCGAGGCTCCGGCCGCCGAGGCCCCCGCTGCCGAGGCTCCGGCCGCGGACGCCGAGCAGGCCTGATCCCACTGGGAGAGGCCCGGCGTTCATCCGCCGGGCACTCGCAGCACGGACGATGACGACGGGGGACGGTGCACACCAGAGCACCGGCCCCCGCCGTTCACCCGTAGATCTACGACTTCGAGAGAGAATCACAGACTCATGGCGAACTACACCGCCGCTGACGTCAAGAAGCTCCGCGAGCTCACCGGCGCCGGCATGATGGACTGCAAGAAGGCGCTGGACGAGGCCGAGGGCAACGTCGACAAGGCCGTCGAGGCCCTGCGCATCAAGGGCCAGAAGGGCGTCGCCAAGCGCGAGGGCCGTTCTGCCGAGAACGGTGCCGTCGTGTCCCTCATCGCCGACGACAACACCTCCGGTGTCATCGTCGAGCTGAAGTGCGAGACGGACTTCGTCGCCAAGGGCGAGAAGTTCCAGGCCGTCGCCGCCGACATCGCCAAGCACGTCGCCGCCAGCGCCCCGGCGGACATCGAGGCCCTGCTCTCCTCCGAGATCGAGGCCGGCAAGACCGTCCAGGCGTTCGTGGACGAGGCCAACGCCAACCTCGGTGAGAAGATCGTCCTGGACCGCTTCGCGCAGTTCGCCGACGGCTTCGTCTTCGCCTACATGCACCGCACCATGCCCGACCTGCCCCCGCAGATCGGTGTCCTGGTCGAGCTGGACAAGGCCGAGGGCGACCTCGCCAAGGGCATCGCGCAGCACATTGCCGCGTTCGCCCCGAAGTACCTCTCCAAGGAGGACGTCCCGGCCGAGGTCGTCGAGACCGAGCGCCGCGTCGCCGAGGAGACCACCCGCGCCGAGGGCAAGCCCGAGGCCGCGCTCCCGAAGATCGTCGAGGGTCGCGTCAACGGCTTCTTCAAGGAGGCCACCCTCCTCGGCCAGGCGTACGCGCTGGACAACAAGAAGACCGTTCAGCAGATCCTGGACGAGGCCGGTGTCACCCTGAAGCGCTTCTCGCGCATCAAGGTCGGCATCTGAGTCCGTCCGTACGCGACGGACACCCGGACCCCGGTAGGGTCTGAAGCAGTCGGCCGCGCTCGCGCAGGACGACCGCAGATCTGACGAGGAGGCCATTGCCGCACAGGGAACCGCAAGGACCCCGGCAATGGCCTTCTTCGTATGTGCACGAGGAGATCTCCATGAATCAGGGCGTGGCCCCCCACACCGCTTCCGACACCAAGAGCCACCACGAGAAGAAGGGTGTCCGCCGCTTCCTGCTGAAGCTGTCGGGCGAGGCCTTCTCCGGCGGCGGGGGACTGGGCGTCGACCCCGACGTCGTGCACGCGATCGCGCGTGAGATCGCGGGCGTGGTCCGCGACGGCGCGGAGATCGCCGTCGTCATCGGCGGTGGCAACTTCTTCCGCGGCGCCGAGCTGCAGCAGCGCGGCATGGACCGGGCCCGGTCCGACTACATGGGCATGCTCGGCACGGTCATGAACTGCCTCGCCCTCCAGGACTTCCTGGAGAAGGAGGGCATCGACTCCCGCGTCCAGACCGCCATCACCATGGGCCAGGTCGCGGAGCCGTACATCCCGCTGCGGGCCGTACGGCACCTGGAGAAGGGCCGCGTCGTCATCTTCGGCGCCGGTATGGGCATGCCCTACTTCTCCACCGACACCACCGCCGCCCAGCGCGCGCTGGAGATCGACGCCGAAGCCCTGCTCATGGGCAAGAACGGCGTCGACGGGGTCTACGACTCCGACCCGAAGACCAACCCGGACGCCGTGAAGTTCGACGCGCTGGAGTACGGCGAGGTGCTCTCCCGCGACCTCAAGGTCGCCGACGCCACCGCCATCACGCTGTGCCGCGACAACAAGCTCCCGATCCTCGTCTTCGAGCTGCTGGCCGAGGGCAATATCGCCCGCGCGGTCAAGGGTGAGAAGATCGGCACGCTCGTGAGCGACCAGGGCACCCGGGCCTGAACGCTCGGTCGGCCCGCCGGCCCGCCCGCCCGAACCATCCACATCTGACATGCAGGAGCACGTGGTGATCGAAGAAATCCTCCTCGAAGCCGAGGAGAAGATGGAGAAGGCCGTCCTGGTGGCCAAGGAGGACTTCGCCGCGATCCGCACCGGCCGTGCGCACCCGGCGATGTTCAACAAGATCGTGGCGGACTACTACGGTGCCGTCACGCCCATCAACCAGCTGGCCTCCTTCTCGGTGCCCGAGCCGCGCATGGCCGTGGTCACGCCGTTCGACAAGAGCGCCCTGCGCAACATCGAGCAGGCCATCCGCGACTCCGACCTGGGCGTCAACCCCAGCAACGACGGCAACATCATCCGTGTGACGTTCCCGGAGCTGACCGAGGAGCGCCGCCGCGAGTACATCAAGGTCGCCAAGGGCAAGGGCGAGGACTCCAAGGTCTCCATCCGCGCCGTGCGCCGCAAGGCCAAGGACGCCCTCGACAAGCTGGTCAAGGACAAGGAGGCCGGCGAGGACGACGTGCGCCGCGCCGAGAAGGAGCTCGACGACACCACCGCGAAGTACGTCGCGCAGGTGGACGAGCTGCTCAAGCACAAGGAAGCCGAGCTCCTCGAGGTCTGATGAACGACTCTCCTTGGGAGGCGGAGCCGGTTCCGGCAGGTGCCGCATATGATCGGGGGGCCGTCCTTCCGGACGGCCCCCCGTTCCGCGCCGAGACGCCGCTGCAGGAGCCCATGCCCACGCCACCCCCGCAGCCTCCGCAGGACGCCCCGCCGCCGCCGAAGAAGCGCGCCGGGCGTGACCTGCGCGCCGCCATAGGGGTCGGCGTCGGTCTCGGCGCCGTCATCTTCGCCTCACTGCTGATCGTGAAGGCGGTCTTCGTCGGCGTCATCGTCGTCGCCGTGGTCGTCGGCCTGTGGGAGCTCACCTCACGGCTGCAGGAGCGCAAGGGCATCAAGGCCCCGCTCGTGCCGCTCGCGGTGGGCGGTGCCGCCATGGTCATCGCCGGCTACGTCCGTGGCGCCGAGGGAGCCTGGGTCGCCATGGCCCTGACCGCGCTCGCGGTGCTGGTGTGGCGGATGACCGAGCCGCCCGAGGACTACCTCAAGGACGTGACCGCGGGCGTGTTCGCCGCGTTCTACGTGCCGTTCCTCGCCACCTTCGTCGCCATGCTGCTCGCCGCCGACGACGGCCCGCAGCGGGTGATCACCTTCCTGGTGCTCACCGTGGTCAGCGACACCGGTGCGTACGCGGTCGGCTGGCGCTTCGGCAAGCACAAGCTCGCCCCCCGCATCAGCCCCGGAAAGACCCGCGAGGGCCTGTTCGGTGCCGTGGCCTTCGCCATGGTGGCCGGTGCGCTGTGCATGCAGTTCCTGATCGACGACGGCACCTGGTGGCAGGGCCTGGTCCTGGGCCTGGTGGTCGCGGTCAGCGCCACCCTCGGCGACCTGGGCGAGTCGATGATCAAGCGGGACCTCGGCATCAAGGACATGGGCACCCTGCTCCCCGGACACGGGGGCATCATGGACCGCCTGGACTCCCTGCTGCCGACGGCCCCGGTGGTCTGGCTGCTGCTGGCCCTGTTCGTCGGGACGGGCTGACGCCGGTACCCGAAGGGCTGACGCCGGCCCCCGAACGGCCGAACCCGGCCCGGACGGGACCCACCCGGTACTCTGGAAGGGCGCGCTGCCGGTGCAGCGCGCCTTTCGTCTTACGAGGAGTACCTGCCATGGCCCGCCCCGCTCCGGGAGAGCTCACCTTCGTCGCCCCTCGCGGAGTCAAGAAGCCGCCGCGGCACCTCGCCGACCTCACGCCGGCCGAGCGCCGCGAGGCCGTCGCCGCCGTCGGCGAGAAGCCGTTCCGGGCCAAGCAGCTCTCCCAGCACTACTTCGCGCGGTACGCACACGACCCCGCCGAGTGGACCGACATCCCGGCCGCCGCCCGCGAGAAGCTGCGCGAGGCCCTGCTGCCCGAGCTGATGTCCGTCGTACGGCACATCTCCTGCGACGACGACACCACCCGCAAGACCCTGTGGAAGCTGCACGACGGCACCCTGGTGGAGTCCGTGCTGATGCGCTACCCCGACCGGGTCACCATGTGCATCTCCTCGCAGGCCGGCTGCGGCATGAACTGCCCGTTCTGCGCCACCGGCCAGGCCGGCCTCGACCGCAACCTGTCCACCGCCGAGATCGTGCACCAGATCGTCGACGGCATGCGGGCGCTGCGCGACGGCGAGGTCCCCGGCGGCCCGGCCCGCCTCTCCAACATCGTCTTCATGGGCATGGGCGAGCCGCTGGCCAACTACAACCGGGTGGTCGGAGCCATCCGCCGGCTCACCGACCCCGAGCCCGACGGCCTGGGCCTGTCCCAGCGCGGCATCACCGTCTCCACCGTCGGCCTGGTCCCGGCCATCCACCGCTTCGCCGACGAGGGCTTCAAGTGCCGCCTCGCCGTCTCGCTGCACGCCCCCGACGACGAGCTGCGCGACACCCTGGTCCCGGTGAACACCCGCTGGAACGTGCGCGAGGTGCTCGACGCGGCCTGGGAGTACGCCGAGAAGTCCGGCCGCCGGGTCTCCATCGAATACGCCCTGATCCGCGACATCAACGACCAGGCGTGGCGGGGCGACCTGCTGGGCCGGCTGCTCAAGGGCCGGCGGGTGCACGTCAACCTGATCCCGCTGAACCCGACCCCGGGCTCGAAGTGGACCGCCTCCCGCCCCGAGGACGAGCGGGCGTTCGTCCAGGCGATCGCCGCCCACGGCGTGCCGGTCACCGTCCGTGACACCCGCGGCCAGGAGATCGACGGAGCCTGCGGTCAGCTCGCCGCGAGCGAACGGTAGTCTGGCCCCCGTACATCTGCATATTCCGACAGGGGAGCGCCACAGCGCTGAGAGTGCGGCAACCGTCAGGCCGCAGACCCTCTGAACCTCGCCCGGGTCATTCCGGGTAGGAAGTTCGGTCACCACCTCAAGCTGTTGCGCCCTGCCCGGGTGCCCCGCTCCACCGAGCGCCCGGGCGGGGCCGCGTCTTCTCCTGGACACCCCAGGAGGAACATCCGTGAACACCACGAAGAAGATCGCGGGGGCCGCGCTCGCCGCCGCGCTCGGCGTGACCACGCTCACCGCGTGCGGCGGCGACGACAAGGACGCCGGCGCGGGCAGCGGAGCGGCGCCGAAGACGGTGACCGTGGTCGGCCACGACTCCTTCAACCCCTCCAAGGAGGTCCTGAAGGAGTTCGAGAAGCAGACCGGCTACCGGGTCGAGGTGGTCAAGAGCGGCGACGCGGGCGCGGCGCTGAACCAGGAGATCCTCACCAAGGGCAAGCCGCGTGGCGACGTGTTCTTCGGTGTCGACAACACGATGCTCTCCAAGGCCCTCGACAACGGCATCTTCACCCCGTACGAGGCCAAGGGCCTCGCCGCGGTGGGAGCCGGGTACCAGCTCGACAAGCAGCACCGGGTCACCCCGATCGACACCGGCGACATCTGCGTCAACTACGACAGGCAGTACTTCACGGACAAGAAGCTCGCCCCGCCGCAGACGCTGGACGACCTGGTCAAGCCCGAGTACAAGAACCTGCTGGTCACCGAGAACGCCGCGACCTCCTCGCCCGGCCTCGGCTTCCTCCTGGCCACCGTCGGCAAGTACGGCCAGGACGGCTGGAAGGACTACTGGAGCAAGCTCAAGGCCAACGGCGTCGAGGTCGTCGACGGCTGGGAGCAGGCGTACAACGAGCGGTTCTCCGGATCCGCCGGCGGCAAGAAGGCCAAGGGCGACCGCCCGCTGGTCGTCTCCTACGCCTCCAGCCCGCCGGTCGAGGTGCTGTTCTCCGAGCCGCAGCCGGCCGAGGCCCCGACGGGCGTCTCCACCGGCACCTGCTTCCGCCAGATCGAGTTCGCCGGTCTGCTGAAGGGCGCGAAGAACGAGGCGGGCGGCAAGGCCTTCATCGACTTCATGATCGGCAAGGCGTTCCAGGAGGACATGCCGCTGAACATGTTCGTGAACCCGGTGGTCAAGGACGCCAAGCTGCCCGAGGTCTTCACCAAGCACGGTGTGCTGATCGAGAAGCCGGAGAACGTCGCTCCGGACACCATCGCCAAGAACCGTGAGCAGTGGGTCCAGGCGTGGACGTCGCTCGTCGTGAAGTAGGCGCCGGGAAAGCCGGGAAGAAGGCGGCGGCCGCGGAGCGCGCGGCCGCCCGCCGGGGCACCCTGCTCCGGCTCGGCCTGCTGGCCCTGCCCGTCGCCTTCTTCGCGGTGTTCTTCGCCTGGCCCGTCGCCTCGATCGTCGGGCGCGGCCTCAAGACCGACGAGGGGTGGCAGTTCGGCCGCATCGCGGAGGTGCTGGGCCGGCCCGACATCGCCGACGTGCTCTGGTTCACCACCTGGCAGGCCGTCGTCTCCACCGTGCTCACCCTGCTGATCGCGCTGCCCGCCGCATACGTCTTCGCCCGGTTCTCCTTCCCGGGCAAGGAAGTGCTGCGGGCGGTGGTCACCGTCCCGTTCGTGCTGCCGACCGTGGTTGTCGGCACCGCCTTCCTGGCCCTGGTCGGCCGCAACGGCCTGACCGACGAGCTGTGGGGCTTCCGCCTGGACACCACCGTCTGGGCGATCCTCCTCGCGCACGTCTTCTTCAACTACGCCGTGGTCGTCCGGACCGTCGGCGGACTGTGGGCCCAGCTCGACCCGCGCCAGGAGGAGGCCGCCCGGGTGCTGGGAGCGGGCCGGTTCGCCGCCTGGCGGCGGGTGACCCTGCCCGCGCTGGCCCCGGCGGTGGCCGCCGCCGCCCTGATGGTCTTCCTCTTCACCTTCAGCTCCTTCGGCGTCGTCCAGATCCTCGGCGGACCCGCGTACGCCACCCTGGAGGTGGAGGTCTACCGGCAGACCGCCCAGCTGCTGGACCTGCCGACGGCCGCGGTCCTGACGATGATCCAGTTCACCGCGATGGCCCTGATCCTGGCGGTCCACGCCCGTACGGTCCGCCGCCGGGAGACCGCGCTCCGCCTGGTCGACCCGTCCGGTACGGCGCACCGGCCGCGCGGCGCCGGCCAGTGGGCGCTGCTGGGCGGAGTGCTGCTGACGGTGGCCCTGCTGATCGTGCTGCCGCTGGGCGTCCTGGTGGAACGTTCCTTCGACACCTCCGGCGGCTACGGCCTCGGCTTCTACCGCGCCCTCCAGGACGCCGGCTCGACCGGCACCTTCGTGGTGGCCCCGCTGGAGGCCGTCTGGAACTCCCTCCGGTACGCCCTGGCCGCCACCGCGATCGCCCTGCTCATCGGCGGTCTCGCCGCGGCCGCCCTCACCCGGCGCGCCGGCCGGTTCGTACGCGGCTTCGACGCCCTGCTGATGCTCCCGCTCGGCGTGTCCGCGGTGACGGTCGGCTTCGGCTTCCTGATCACCCTGGACGAACCTCCGCTGGACCTGCGGACCTCCTGGATCCTGGTGCCGCTGGCGCAGGCCCTGGTGGGCGTGCCCTTCGTCGTACGGACCATGCTGCCGGTGCTGCGGGCGGTGGACGCGCGGCTGCGCGAGGCCGCCGCGGTGCTGGGCGCGTCCCCCTTCCGGGCCTGGCGGGAGGTCGACCTGCCGCTCGTACGCCGGGCCCTGCTCATCGCGGCCGGATTCGCCTTCGCGGTCTCCCTGGGCGAGTTCGGGGCGACCGTGTTCATCGCCCGGCCGGACCATCCGACGCTGCCGGTGGCGGTGGCCCGGCTGCTGGGCCGGGCCGGTGAGCTCAACTACGGCCAGGCCATGGCCCTGAGCACCATCCTGATGCTGGTGTGCGCGGCGTCGCTGCTGGTGCTGGAGCGGCTGCGGCCCGACAAGACCTCCGGAGAATTCTGATGCGAGCACAGCCCGGGAAGTCCGCCACGGCGGGGGCCGGACTGCTGGAGATCGAGGACGTCACCGTCCGCTTCGGCGAACGCGCCGTGGTGGAGGACGTCCGCCTCGACGTCGCCGAGCACGAGATCGTCTGCGTCCTCGGCCCGAGCGGCAGCGGCAAGTCCACCCTGCTGCGGGTGATCGCCGGACTCCAGCCCGTCTCCGCCGGCCGGGTCCGGCTCGGCGGCGCCGACCAGGCCGGAGTGCCGGTGCACCGGCGCGGGGTGGGCCTGATGTTCCAGGACCACCAGCTGTTCCCGCACCGGGACGTGGGCGGCAACGTCGCCTTCGGCCTGCGGATGGCCGGATCCCCGAAGGCGTCGTACGGGCCGCGGGTCGCCGAACTCCTCGACCTGGTCGGTCTGCCGGGGGCGGAGCGCCGGGCCGTGGCCTCGCTCTCGGGCGGCGAGCAGCAGCGTGTCGCGCTGGCGCGCGCGCTGGCCCCGTCCCCGCGCCTGCTGATGCTGGACGAACCGCTCGGCCAGCTCGACCGCGGACTGCGGGAACGGCTGGTCGTGGAACTCCGCGCCCTCTTTTCCCGGCTGGGCACCACCGTCCTGGCCGTGACCCACGACCAGGGCGAGGCGTTCGCGCTCGCCGACCGGGTGGTGGTGATGCGCGACGGGCGGATCGCCCAGGCGGGTACCCCGCTGGAGGTCTGGCAGCGTCCTGCCTCGGAGTTCGTCGCCCGCTTCCTGGGCTTCGAGAACGTGGTCCCGGCGACCGTGTCGGACGGCATGGCGGCCACCCCGTGGGGGCGGGTACCGGTTCCGGCGGACGCCCCGGCGGGGGAGTGCCGGCTGCTGGTCCGGCCGGGTGGCGTCCTGCTGTCCCCCTCCGGCCTGGACTGCGTGGTGGAGTCCCGGACGTTCCGCGGCACCCATGTGGCGGTGGCCCTCCGCCCGCACTCCGGTCCGGGGCTGGAGGCGGAGTGCGAGCTGGCGGAGGCCCCCGAGGTCGGTGCCTCGGTCTCGGTGACCTTCGCCCCGTCGGACGTGGTGGTCCTTCCGGCGGAGTAGGCCCGCGGGGTGGGCCCGTCGAGGGCCTACGGCACCGGGACCGGGGCCGGTTCCGGCTGTTCGGCCGGGGCGTCGTGGCTGCCGAACCAGGCCACTGCCACGGCTCCGGTCACGGCCAGGACGAAGCCCGCCACGGCGAGCCAGGCCAGGCCGGGGCGGGAGGCGTCGCCCAGCCAGAGGACGCCGATCGCGCCCGGCAGGACCGTCTCGCCGACGACCAGGGCGGCCGTCGCTCCGTTCACCGAACCGATCTGCAGGGCGACCGTGTGCAGGTACATGCCTCCCGCGCCGGCCACCACGATCGCGTACAGCGCGGGATCGGCGAGCAGCGTGCCGAGCCGGAACGGGTCGACGCCGTCGAGGATCCGGACGCCCACGCCGAGGGCGCCGAAGGCCAGGCCGGAGAGCAGGCCGGCGAGGACGGCGGCCCGCGCGCCCAGGAACCGTACGGCCACCGTGCCGCCCACGATGATGAGGACGGTCACCGCGAGCAGCCACCAGTGCGTGGCCCGGCCGGTGTGGCCGCTGCCCTCGTGACCGGCTGCGGTGGCCAGCAGCACCAGGGACAGGCACACGGTGGCGATAGAGGTCCACTCCCGCCGGCTCAGCCGGATCCCGAGCATCCTGACGCTCAGCACCGCCGTGACGACCAGGTTCGCGCTGATGACGGTCTGGGACAGGAACAGCGGGAGCAGCCGGGCGGCCAGTGCGCCCAGTCCGAAGCCGACGAAGTCCAGCACCGTGCCGAGGATGAACTCCCAGGTCATCGCGGCTTTGGCGGTGGAGGTCAGGTTGGGTCCGCCGTGCGCGGTGACTCCTGCGGCGGCGGGGTCCTCGCGGGCGGCACGGCGGGACCCCACCGCCTGGAGCACGGATCCGGTGCCGTAGCAGAGGGACGCCGCGACAGCGGTCAGCAAGCCTATGAGCACGGTGGCTCCGTTCACGTCTGGCAGTGGTGCGTACCTCTGCCAGACGGCTGAACGGGCTCCGGAGTTGCCTCCGCTCGGGTGTGACCCGTGGATCAGCGGTTCAGTGGATCAGTGGTTCAGCGGTTCGGGCGTGGGCGTGCCCCGCGGGTCAGCGGCTCAGGGCCATCGTGGTCAGCTGGGCCACGCCCCAGCTGAGCGGCAGGCACAGGGCCAGCAGCGCGGCGGCCCGCACGGTGGCCGCCGTACGCAGCACCCGGACCGGGGTGCCCAGGTCCAGCAGGGTCTGCCGGGCCTGCGCCCGTGCCTGCCGGACCTCCACGGCGGCGGTGGCCAGGGAGGCCGCCGCGCACGCGGCGACCAGGGCGGCGGCCGGGCCGGTCAGCGGGCCCAGCGGCACCGGTGTCCCGCCGGTCCCGGCCAGGGCCAGGGCGGTGAGCCCGGCGGCGGTCACCGCGCAGGTCACCCCGAGCGGGCCGCCGACACGGCCGGCCTCCTCCTGGAGCGCGCGTCCGGCCAGCAGGCGCAGCGCGCCGGGGCGGGCGGCCTGCACCGCGGTCCCGCACGCGTACGTCAGGCCGGGCCCGGCGAGGGCCAGCCCGAGGGCGGTGAGCGACCAGCCGGCCAGGATGCCGGCGGTGCCCGGGCCGGCGTAGGCCTGGGTGGCGAGTCCGCAGGCGGTGAGCGCGACCCCCCAGGGGAGCCGGGCCTGCGGGGTTCGGGGGGTGTGCGGACGCAGCGCGAGGGTGACGGCGGCGGACGCGGTCAGCGGGGTCAGGGCCAGCAGGGTGAGGGCGCCGGCCACCGGCAGCGGCAGGCCCGCGTGCAGGGTCGCGGATCCGGCCCCGTCGAAGGGCAGTCCGCTGAGGTCGCCGCGCAGGTGCAGGAACAGGGCGAGGGCGACCGCACTGCCCAGGGTGCAGGCCACGGAGGTGGACACGGCCGCGATCAGGGCGGTCCGTACGGGGCCCAGTCCGGCGGCGGTCAGTCCCTCGGGGGGCCGGGACGCCGGGTCGGTACGGGCCACGGCGACGGCCAGCTGCACGGTGAGGGCGAGCGGCACCAGGGTCCACAGCAGGCGAGGGAACGATACGGCAGCCTCGGCCGGGCCGGTGGCCGCCGCGGCGTCGGCGAGGACGCACAGCAGGAGGTATCCGGTGCCGGCGGAGGCGGCGGCGACCAGCAGGCGGCGCAGCTGGAGCAGTGGGCCGGAGCCCCTGGTCAGGCGGAGAGCGAGCACTCGGGGCGGCCTTCCGGTGCGTCGGGGCGGTCGGGCGGCTGCGGTGCGGCCGTGGCGGGGCGGCCGTCCAGCAGGGCCAGCCGGCGGTCGGCGGTGTCCGCGAGGGCGGGGTCGTGGGTGGCGAGCAGCACCGTGATGGAGTGCGACCGGGCGGCCGTGGCCAGGGTGCGCAGCAGCAGCGCGTGCTCGGCCCGGTGCAGCGGTGCGGTGGGCTCGTCGGCGAAGATCACCGCGGGCTCGTTGACCAGGGCGCGGGCGAGGGCGACGCGCTGGCACTCGGCCCGGGTCAGGGCGCGCGGGCGTTTGCGGGCGAAGGCGCCGAGGTCGAGGCGTTCCAGCCAGTCCATGGCGGTCCGCTTGGCGGTGCGGTGCGGTGCCCCGGAGAGGAGCAGGGGCAGGGCCGCGTTCTCCCAGACGTTCAGTTCGGGCATCAGGTGCGGCTCGGGGCCGATCCAGCCGAACCGGTCGCGGCGCAGCCGTTCCCGGGTGAGGTCGCCCATGGTGTGCACGGGCACGCTGTTGAACCAGACCTCGCCCTGGTCGGGGCGGAGCTGTCCGGAGAGGCAGCGCAGCAGAGTGGTCTTGCCGGACCCTCGGGGTCCGGTGACGGCGAGGATCTCGCCTTCGCGGACGCTCGCCGAGACGCCGATGAGTCCGGGCGAACCGTCGTGGGAGTAGTGCAGGGACCGTGCCCAGAGCACATCGTTGTCCGGGGGAGCCACCATGGCGTACACCTCCGTCCGGGGGAACGAAGCGGAGCCCGTTCGGTCACTGGCGCCGTAACGTCATCCAATCCGACAATCGGCCCGAGTGCCCACAGCACAGGGCCCGGACCCTGCCGTTCCCACTCGAACGGAGGATCCGGGCCCTGTGTGGCGCCGGACGGCCGAGGGCTCTGCCCGGGGCGCCGGACTCCGGTCAGTACGGTCCCTGACCGGAGCTCGCTCTGGCTAGAGCTTGGTCCACGCCTCGGTGAGCACCGAGCGCAGGATGCCTTCGATCTCGTCGAAGGTGCCCTGGTCGGCGATCAGCGGCGGGGCCAGCTGGATGACCGGGTCACCGCGGTCGTCGGCACGGCAGTAGAGGCCGTTGTCGAAGAGCGCCTTGGAGAGGAAGCCGTAGAGCACGCGCTCGGTCTCCTCGTCCGTGAAGGACTCCTTGGTGTTCTTGTCCTTCACGAGCTCGATGCCGTAGAAGAAGCCGTTGCCGCGGACGTCACCGACGATCGGCAGGTCGTGCAGCTTCTTCAGGGTGTTGAAGAAGTTGCCCTCCTGGTCCAGCACGTGCTGGTTCAGGCCTTCCTTGTCGAAGATGTCGAGGTTGGCGATCGCGACCGCCGAGGACACCGGGTGGCCACCGAAGGTGTAGCCGTGCAGGAAGGTGTTGTCGCCCTTGTAGAACGGCTCGGCGATGCGGTCCGAGACGATGCAGGCGCCGATCGGGGAGTAGCCCGAGGTCATGCCCTTGGCGCAGGTGATCATGTCCGGCACGTAGCCGAACTTGTCACAGGCGAACATCGTGCCGAGTCGGCCGAAGGCGCAGATCGTCTCGTCGGAGACGAGCAGCACGTCGTACTGGTCGCAGATCTCGCGGACCCGCTGGAAGTACCCGGGCGGCGGCGGGAAGCAGCCACCGGCGTTCTGCACCGGCTCCAGGAAGACCGCGGCGACGGTGTCGGGGCCCTCGAAGAGGATCTGCTGCTCGATCTGGTCGGCGGCCCAGCGGCCGAAGGCCTCGGGGTCGTCGCCGTGGATCGGGGCGCGGTAGATGTTGGTGTTCGGGACCTTGTGGGCACCGGGGACCAGCGGCTCGAAGGGGGCCTTCAGGGCCGGCAGGCCGGTGATGGACAGGGCGCCCTGCGGGGTGCCGTGGTAGGCGACCGCACGCGAGATGACCTTGTACTTCGTGTGCTTGCCCTGCAGCTTGTAGTACTGCTTGGCGAGCTTCCAGGCGGTCTCGACGGCCTCGCCGCCACCGGTGGTGAAGAAGACCTTGTTCAGGTCACCGGGGGCGTAGTCCGCCAGGCGCTCGGCGAGCTCGACGGCCTTGGGGTGCGCGTACGACCACACGGGGAAGAACGCGAGCTCCTGGGCCTGCTTGTAGGCGACCTCGGCCAGTTCCTTGCGGCCGTGACCGGCGTTCACCACGAACAGTCCGGCGAGACCGTCCAGGTAGCGCTTGCCCTTGTCGTCGAAGATGTAGGTGCCCTCACCCCGCACGATGGTGGGGACGGGCGCGTTCTCGTACGACGACATGCGGGTGAAGTGCATCCACAGGTGGTCGTACGCAGTTTTGGAGAGGTCCTGGCTCACGGGCTATCGAGTTCCCCACATGTAGGTCTGCTTCTTGAGCTTCAGGTAAACGAAGCTCTCGGTAGATCGCACGCCGGGGAGCGTGCGGATCCGCTTGTTGATCGTTTCCAGCAGGTGGTCGTCGTCCTCGCAGACGATTTCCACCATCAGGTCGAACGAGCCCGCGGTCATCACCACGTACTCGCATTCGGCCATCGAGGTCAGTGCGTCGGCCACCGGGTCGAGGTCGCCCTCGACATGGATCCCGACCATCGCCTGCCGTCGGAGGCCCACGGTGAGCGGGTCGGTGACGGCGACGATCTGCATGACGCCCTGGTCGAGCAGCTTCTGCACGCGCTGGCGCACGGCTGCCTCGGACAGGCCCACGGCCTTGCCGATGGCTGCGTACGGACGTCGGCCGTCCTCCTGCAGTTGCTCGATGATCGCCAGGGACACAGCATCGACCGAAGGGGACGGTTGTCTGTTCCTGGAATCTGCGCTTCGACTGACCACGGCCTCACTGTGCACGAGGAGTCGTCTGTTCCGCAACCCGGATTCAATGAAATCCGTTGTCCATCGGAGTGAATCTCACTGATTTCGTAGTTCCTCGTGTCCTGCCCTGTCGAAAGCGTCGCCCGAGAGGCTAGGCTGGGGGAGTTGTCTCAACCGTTGGACATTGATCAGGAGTGTGGGTGTAGTGACCACCGAACTGCGTCGTCTGCGCAACTACATCGGCGGGGAGTTCAAGGACGCCGCCGACGGGCGGACCACCGAGGTGGTCAACCCCGCCACCGGCGAGGTGTACGCGACCGCCCCGCTGTCCGGCCAGGCTGATGTGGACGCCGCCATGGCCGCCGCCGCGGCGGCCTTCCCGGGCTGGCGCGACACCACGCCCGCCGAGCGCCAGAAGGCGCTGCTGAAGATCGCGGACGCCTTCGAGGCGCGCGCCGAGGAGCTCGTCGCCGCCGAGTCCGAGAACACCGGCAAGCCGCTGGGCCTCACCGCCAGCGAAGAGCTGCCGCCCATGGTCGACCAGATCCGCTTCTTCGCGGGTGCCGCGCGCATGCTCGAAGGCCGCTCGGCCGGCGAGTACATGGACGGGATGACCTCGATCATCCGCCGTGAGCCGGTCGGTGTCTGCGCCCAGGTCGCCCCGTGGAACTACCCGATGATGATGGCCGTGTGGAAGTTCGCGCCGGCCATCGCCGCGGGCAACACCGTGGTGCTCAAGCCCTCGGACACCACCCCGGCCTCCACCGTCCTGATGGCCGAGATCATCGACTCGGTCCTGCCCAAGGGCGTCTTCAACGTCATCTGCGGTGACCGCGAGACCGGCAAGGCCATGGTCGAGCACTCCGTCCCGGCGATGGCCTCCATCACCGGCTCGGTGCGGGCCGGCATGCAGGTCGCCGAGAGCGCCTCCAAGGACGTCAAGCGCGTCCACCTGGAGCTCGGCGGCAAGGCCCCGGTCGTGGTGTTCGAGGACGCCGACATCGCCAAGGCCGTCGAGGACATCGCCGTGGCGGGCTACTTCAACGCCGGCCAGGACTGCACGGCCGCGACCCGCGTGCTCGTCCACGAGTCCATCCACGACGAGTTCGTGACGGCGCTGGCCAAGGCCGCCACCGACACCAAGACCGGCCAGCCGGACGACGAGGACGTGCTGTACGGCCCGCTGAACAACCCCAACCAGCTCAAGCAGGTCGCGGGCTTCATCGAGCGCCTCCCCGCCCACGCCAAGGTCGAGGCGGGCGGCCACCAGGTCGGCGACAAGGGCTACTTCTACGCCCCGACCGTGGTCTCCGGCCTCAAGCAGGACGACGAGATCATCCAGAACGAGGTCTTCGGCCCGGTCATCACCGTCCAGTCCTTCACCGACGAGGCCCAGGCGCTGCAGTACGCGAACGACGTCGAGTTCGCCCTCGCCTCCTCGGTCTGGACCAAGGACCACGGCCGCGCGATGCGCATGTCCAAGAACCTCGACTTCGGCTGCGTGTGGATCAACACCCACATCCCGCTGGTCGCCGAGATGCCGCACGGCGGTTACAAGAAGTCCGGCTACGGCAAGGACCTCTCCGCCTACGGCTTCGAGGACTACACCCGCATCAAGCACGTGATGACCTCGCTCGACGGCTGACCCGTCACCCGGCCGGCCGGGTGGCCGGATGACCGATCACCCGACTGATCACAGCTGAGTCCCCAGGGGGCGGGCAGTAGACAGAGTGTCTATTGCCCGCCCTTCGGCGTTCCCCGAGTCTTGGGCCATGCCAGAACTCCCCTTCACCCGCCGCTCGGTGCTGCGCGGCCTCGGTGCCGCCGGCCTGGTGTCCGCCCTCGCCGGCTGCGGTGTTCCCGCCGCGTACGTCCCCGAGGGCCGCCGGGGCGGACCGGACCGGTCCGGCCGGGACAAGAGCGTCTCCTTCTCCAACTGGCCCCTCTACATCGACACCGACGAAGAGGACGAGACGAAGCGGCCGACGCTGGAGTCCTTCTCCGAACGGACCGGGATCGCCGTCCGGTACACCGAGGAGATCAACGACAACGACGAGTTCTTCGGCAAGGTCGGCCCGGCCCTGATGAACCACCAGGAGACCGGCCACGACCTGGTGGTGGTCAGCGACTGGATGGCAGCCCGGTTCGTCCACCTCGGCTGGGCGCAGAGGATGGACCGCTCCGGCCAGTCCAACGTGGCACGGAACCTCGACCCGCAGCTGCGCTCACCCGCCTTCGACGAGGGCCGGCTGCACACCGTTCCCTGGCAGTCCGGGATCACCGGCATCGCCTACAACCGCAAGGCGCTCGGCCGCGAGATCCGCTCCGTCAAGGACCTCTGGCAGCCGGACCTGGCCGGCAAGGTCACCCTCTTCTCCGGTCTGGACGAGTCCTTCGCCCTGCTCATGCAGGGCAACGGCGTGGACGTCACCCGCTGGACCGAGGCGGACTTCCACCGGGTCTGCGACCAGGTGGAGCAGCTGGTGAAGAAGAAGCACATCCGGCGCTTCACCGGCAACGACTACACCTCCGATCTGAGCAAGGGGGACGTGCTGGCCTGTCAGGCGTACTCCGGTGACGCCATCCAGCTCCAGGCCGACAACCCCGACATCGAGTTCGTGATCCCCGAGGAGGGTGCCGAGCTCTGGGCGGAGAGCCTCCTGATCCCCAACCTGGCCCGCCACAAGGTCAATGCGGAGGCCCTGATCGACCACTACTACGACCCGGAGGTCGCCGCCGAGCTCGCCGCCTCGGTCAACTACGTGTGCCCGGTCCCCGCCGCTCGCGAGGTGCTGGCGGCCGCGGAGGACAAGGAGACCGCCGAACTGGCCGAGAATCCGCTGATCTTCCCCGACGAGGACATGCGCAAGCGGCTCGCGGTGGCCCGCGACATCTCCGCGGCCGAGCGGCGGACCCTCGCCAAGCGCTGGAACGCGATCGTCGGTCTCTGACCCCCGCCCGCCCGTGGCCCGCCCCGCTCACTTGAACGCGTTCAGCATTTTGGCTGAACGTGTTCAATTCCAGGTGTACGCTTCCTTCCGTGAGCGAGAGAAACGCCCTTGAGCGGCGCATACGCGCCTGGCTGGTCCTGTTCCTCGTCTGCCTGGTGCTGAGCGGACTCACCGCCTTCCCCCTGGTGAGCGAACTCCGCTGGGCCAACGCCCTGATGGAAAACGAGTGGCTCCGGCGGGTCGGTGACGGGCTGGAGCGGGCCGATGCCGAGTACCCCTTCCTCCTCTACGGCACCGACTGGCTCGCCTTCGCCCACCTGGTCATCGCCGTCTTCTTCTACGGCGTCCACCGCGACCCGGTCCGCAACATCTGGATCGTCGAAGCCGGCATGATCGCCTGCGCCGGCATCATCCCGCTGGCCCTGATCTGCGGACCGATCCGCGGGATCCCCTTCTGGTGGAGCGTCATCGACATGTCCTTCGGGGTCTTCGGAGTGATCCCGCTGCTGGTCCTGCGTCGCATGATCAAGCGCCTTGAGGCGATGCCCGCGTAGCCCGAGGCCCCGCCGCGGGGCTACTTCGCGAAGGCGGCCATCACGATGCCGAACGCCACCGGGTTCATGTCCTCGCCCTTCGCGTTGGTGGAGTTGACCGAGTAGACCAGCGTGCGGGAGAGGTCGCGGGTCGCGCCTATCGCGGTGTTGTAGCCGTGCCGGCCGCCCGACTTGCCCCACGCCACCGTGCCGTCGGGCAGGACGATCCTGGACAGACCCGCCGTCAGCGTGGCGTCCTTCCCGTTGGTGAAGTTCTTCACGGCGGGCACCGTGAACATCTCCTCCAGCTGGGCCTTCGGGACGATCTGCCCGCTGAACAGGGCGATCGTGAACCGCTCCAGATCGGCAGTGGTCGAGATGATGTCCCCCGCCGCCCACCGGTCCGAGGAGTTCCACTCCGTCACATCCCGCAGCTCCCGGGAACCGTCAGCCTTCTCGATCGCCTGGTAGCCCCGGTTGTGCGGACCGTGGATCTTCGTCTGCTTCCGAGCCGGGAAGGAAGTCTGGTGCAGACCCAGCGGCTTCAGGATCCGCCGGGCGACCGCATTCTCGTACGAAGTCCCCGTCACCTTCTCGATGAGCACGCCCAGCACCGTGTAGTTGATGTTCAGATAGTGCTGGGCCGATCCCGGGGTGAACTCCGGCTTCTTCGCCAAGGCGTTGGCCAGCTGATCGTGCGGGTCGGTCACATCGAAGCGGTGCTCCCACTGCGCCTCGAAGGAGTCGCCCGGGCCGTCGGCCGCCGGAATTCCGCTGGTGTGGTTGAGCAACTGCCGCACGGTGACCGTGCCGTAAGCGTCGGGGACCGTCCCGGGCAGGTACCACCGGACCGGCCGGTCCAGATCCACCCGGCCCTCGGCCGCCAGCTGGAGCACCACGGCAGAAGTGAAGGTCTTGGTCACCGACCCGGCCCGGAACCGCCCCCGCGGAGTGGCCTCCCGGCCGGTGATGATGTCCGCGACACCGGAACTGCCCCGCCAGCTCCCGCTCGTACCGCCCACCCGGACCAGCGCGGCCGTCGCGTCCTTGTTCTGCGCCCCGAGACCGGCGATCGCCCGCTCCAGCGCCGCGGCATTCGGCGCGGTCGACACCAGCGGTGCCGTGACCCCCGCCGAGACCGGGCCCGGGGCCGGAGCGGCGTGTGCGACGACGGGTCCGGACGCGATGCCCAGGACCAGAGCGGCGGCGATCAGCGTGCGCCTACGAGCCTTCATGATGGGATCCCCCTCTGACCTCACCGGGCCACTGCGGCCCTCGATGACTCAATGCTGCAGGTCAGGGGGGTGGTTGAGGATCACCACAGAGAGGGGTCTTATCCGGTACGACAACTCACCGGCCAGAGGGAGGCGACACGCCGTCCACTCACTCCCCGGAGGGAGTACCCGCCGCGATCAGGCCCGTCTCGTACGCGCAGATCACCGCCTGGATCCGGTCTCGCAGCCCCAGCTTCGCCAGCACGTTCCCCACGTGCGACTTCACCGTGTGCTCGCTCACCACCAGCGCCGCGGCGATCTCCGCATTCGACAGCCCCCGTCCCAGGTGCAGCAGCGTCTCCCGCTCCCGCGCCGTCAGCACCTCAAGCCGGTCCGCGGCCGCCGGGGGAACGGCCGGCTGCCGGGCCGTCGCTGCCGTGTACTCCTCGATCAGCCGCCGCGCCACCGACGGCGCCAGCAGCGACTCGCCTGCCGCCACCACCCGCACCGCGTGCACCAGATCGTCCCGCCGCACGTCCTTCAGCAGGAAGCCGCTGGCCCCCGCGTGCAGCGCCTCGTACACGTACTCGTCGGCGTCGAAGGTCGTCAGCATCACGGTCCGGCAGGCGCTCTCCGCGCTGATCCGGCGGCACGCCTCGATCCCGTCCAGCTCAGGCATCCGGATGTCCAGCAGGGCCACGTCCGGCGCCAGTTCGCGGACCGCCGCCACCGCGGCGGCGCCGTCGCCGACCTCCGCCACGACCTCGATGTCCTTCTGCACGTCCAGGATCAGCGCGAAACCGCTGCGCACCAGCTCCTGGTCGTCGGCCACCACCACACGGATCGTCATCCGGCCACCCCCTGCGGCGAGGTTACAAGCCGGACGCCCAGCCGGAAGCCGCGGCCTCCGTCCCCCGCCCCCGACCAGGCGGTCCCGCCGTGGGCCGCGGCCCGCTCCCGGACCCCGATCAGCCCGTGCCCGCCCGAACTCCTGTCGGCACCCCCACCGGCAGTCCCGCCGGGCCCCCGCCCGTCGTCCGTCACCGTGACGGTCAGGTCGCCTTCCCCGTTCCCGCCCCCGTAGTCCAGCCGGACCGTCACCCGGGTCGCGTCCGCGTGCTTGACCACGTTGGTCAGCCCTTCCTGCACCACCCGGTACACAGTCGCCTCCACCGTCCCCGGCAGCGGGCGCTCCGCACCGCACCGCTCGTACGCCACCTCCAGACCGCCCCTCCGCACCCGGTCCAGCAGTGCGGGCAGCCCGGCGATGCCCGGCTGCGGCTCGCGCGGCGCCGGGCCGTCCTCACGCAGCACCCCGAGCATGGTGCGCAGTTGGGCCATGGCCTCCCGCCCCGTCTCGGCGATGGCGTCGAAGGCGGCCTCGGCCCGTTCCGGAGCCCGCCGCACCGCCACCGGTCCTGCCTCCGCCTGGACGATCATGATGCTCACCGCGTGCGAGAGGATGTCGTGCATCTCCCGCGCGATGCGGGCCCGTTCGCGGGCAGCCGCCTGCTGTGCCTCGATCCGGTTGGCCCGCTCCAGCTGGGCCGCCCGGTCCTCCACGGCTGCCGTGTACGCCTGCCGGGTGTACTGCAGCCGCCCCAGGGCGTAGGCGGCCGTGGCGCAGAACCCGGTGAAGAACAGCTCGCGGGCCGTCCCGGTGTTCAGCCCCACCGACACGGCCAGCACCACCCCCGTCCCGGCGCCCACCCCCGCCCGCACCAGGCCGGTGCACCGCAGCGCCACCGTGTAGAAGGCGATCAGCCCGGCGTACGGCAGCGGCTGCCCCGGCCCGTCGACGTACAGCCGGTACGCTCCGCCGATGGCCAGGATCAGCACCAGTGCGAGGACCGGCGCCCGGCTCCGCCACACCAGCGGCACCACTCCGAGCGTGGTGAACGCGTACGTGCTCCAGGTCGCCGGTGGCACCTCCGGCTCCCTCGGCAGTACGAAGGGCATGGTGACGGCGAGCTGCACCAGCAGGGTCAGCGCCAGGTCCACCAGCCGGGGGTCCGCCCGGCGCACCCGGTCCTGCAGGGTCCGTATCCCGGTCACCGGCCGGACCGGGCCCTGACCTCGGCCAGCAGTCCGGGCCGGTTGGTGGTGATCGAGTCGACGCCGGCCGCGATGAGCCCGCGCATCGCCCACCGGGTGTCCGCGGTCCAGGCCGACACCTTCAGCCCGTCCGCGTGCAGGGCGTCCGTCAGTTCCCGGCCCACCAGCGCGAAGCGGTAGTTGAGCCAGGCCGGCCGTACCGCGTCGAGCAGCACCCGGCGCGGCGGGCTGAGCGTGGTCCAGGTCAGGGCGATCTCCGCGGCGGGATCGGCGGCGCGGACGGCGAGCATCGTGTTCGGCCCCGCGCAGTAGTACGTCCGGTCCCCGGCGCCGCACTCGCGCACCACGTCCACCACCTTCCGCACGTCCTCCCCGGAGGCGCCCGGCAGGTCGAGCATGAGCCGGCCCGGGCCGGCGGCGAGCAGGGTGTCGTGCAGGGTCGGCACCCCGCCGCCGGTGAGTTCGCGCAGCTGCGCGGCGGTCATCGTGCCCAGCAGGACGTCCGCCCGCCACAGCCGGGCCAGGGAGGCGTCGTGCAGCAGCACCGGGACGCCGTCCCGGGTCAGCCTTACGTCGACCTCGACGGCGTCCGCTCCGCGCGCGAACGCGGAGCGGACCGAGTCGAGGGTGTTCTCACGGAACCGGTAGGGATCGCCGCGGTGGCCGACGGCCGTCAGGGTGTGCATGATCCCATTGTCGGCACCGGGTCAACGGGTCAGCGGGTGAGCCACGCCTCGGTGTACGTGTCGATCTCCGCGATCAGCGCCGCCTTGCCGGCCGGGTCGAGGAAGGACGCCTCGACGGCGTTCTTCGCGAGGGCCGCCAGGCCGCGCTCGTCCAGCTCCAGCAGCCGGGCCGCGACCGCGTACTCGTTGTTCAGGTCGGTGCCGAACATCGGCGGGTCGTCGCTGTTGATCGTGACCGGCACGCCCGCCTCGACCATCTCCTTCACCGGGTGCCGGTCCAGGTCGGTGACGGCGCGGGTGGCGATGTTGGAGGTCGGGCAGACCTCCAGCGCGATCCGGTGCTCGGCCAGGTACTTCAGCAGGGCGGGGTCCCGGGTGGCGCTGGTGCCGTGGCCGATGCGCTCGGCGCCCAGCTCGTTGATCGCGTCCCAGATGGTCTCCGGGCCGGTGGTCTCGCCCGCGTGCGGGACGCTGTGCAGTCCGGCCGCCCGGGCCCGGTCGAAGTACGGCTTGAACTGCGGGCGCGGCACGCCGATCTCGGGACCGCCCAGGCCGAAGGAGACCAGGCCCTCGGGGCGCAGGTCGACGGCGAGCCGCGCGGTCTCGGCGGCGGCCTCCAACCCGGCCTCGCCGGGGATGTCGAAGCACCAGCGCAGGATCACGCCGAGTTCGGCCTCGGCGGCCTTGCGGGCGTCCTCGATGGCGGCCATGAAGGCCCGCTCCTCGATGCCGCGGCGGGTGGAGGAGTAGGGCGTGATGGTGAGTTCGGCGTAACGGATGTTCTGCCGGGCCATGTCACGGGCGACCTCGTAGGTCAGCAGCCGTACGTCCTCGGGGGTGCGGACCAGGTCCACCACCGACAGGTAGACGTCGATGAAGTGCGCGAAGTCGGTGAAGGTGAAGTAGTCGGCCAGCGCCTCGGGGTCGGTGGGGACCTTGGAGTCGGGGTGCCGGGCGGCGAGCTCCGCCACGATGCGGGGGGAGGCGGAACCGACGTGGTGGACGTGGAGTTCGGCCTTGGGCAGCCCCTCGATGAAGGGGAGCAGCTCGGTCATGACGGGCCTCTCGGGTGCGGGCGGCGGGGCCGGACGGGCAAAGGCTCATCGTAGGCGGACCGGGGGCGCTGTCGGCGGCAGCCCGTAGCATGGCCGGGTACCAGAGGGGGGATCCACATGACCGGTCAGAGCCCTGAGTCCAGGGACCCGTGGGCGCCGCCGGAGCAGCCCGCGGGCGGCGGGGGCGCTCCGCAGGGCGGTCCGGGCGGCGCGCCCGGCACGCCCTCGGTCCACGACCAGCCGACGATCATCGGCATGCCCGGAGCGGACGGGCTCCCGCCGGTCGAGGGCCGGCAGCCCGCCGCCGGGCCGGTCCCCGGGTCCGGAGCACCGCAGCAGGCCGGCGCGCCGTACGGGTACCCGCCCGCGGGCGCAGGAAGTTACGGCTACCCGAGCCACACGGGCGGGCAGCCCGCCCAGCCGGCGCAGACCGTGTACCCGGGATATCCGGGCCACCCGGGGTATCCCGGACAGGCCGGTTACCCGCCGTACGGCTCCCAGATGAGGAACGGCTTCGGGATCACCGCGCTGGTGCTCGGCATCATCTCCGCGGTGCTGTTCTGCATGAGCTTCGTCGCCGTGGCCATCGGCATCGCGGCGGTCATCTTCGGTGTGCTGGGACGGGGCCGGGTCACCCGGGGCGAGGCGGACAACGGGGGAGTGGCGCTGGCCGGCATCATCCTCGGCGCCGTCGGGATCGTCATCGGCGGCGTGCTGGCCACCTTCATCGTGATCACCGCGGTGAAGGACGCGCAGGACGACGACGGCTACGACTACACGCCGCCGCCCGCCTCGACCTCCCGGGTGCTGCACCGCACCTGAGCCGTTCGCGGCCCGCGGACGGGGCGCGTACGCCGCTCAGTCCGTCCAGGGCCAGTCGGCGGACCGGCCGGCCTCGATGAGCGGGACCATCCGGAACGCGGCGTCGGCCAGACCGCCGAAGGTGTACCGGCGGCGTCCCGAACGGCCGTGGGCCGGCAGGTACCCCGCCAGGTTCCAGGTGTAGACCGGAACGTCCGCCGGGACCGGCTCGGCCACGCCGCGCGGGTGGTCCGGTGCGGCCTGCTCGTCGGTGACGATCAGGACCCGGTCGTGGCCCCGGTAGTGGGTGCGGACGGCCTTCGTGGTGTACGTGCCGCCCAGACTGCGGAACCGTTTCAGCACCTGGAGCACCGGTTCCCCGGCCCGGAACGGCACCTCCGCGCTGCTCCAGCCGAACTCCACCAGGTCCGCCTGCTCGGCACGCATCGCCAGCGCGGTGCCGAACACGGCCGCGGCGTCGGCCCGGGTCAGCCGGGACCGGTCGGACAGGGTGTCCCAGAACATCGAATCGGACCGGTCCACCAGGACCAGGGTCCGGCCGGGCAGGGCCGGGACGTTGGCGAGCGCGTGGCCCAGGGCCCGTTCCAGCGGCTCCGCCCAGCGCGGTGACGGCGCGTGCCGGTGGGCGGCGAGGTACCGGAAGGGGAACTGCCGGGAGCGGGCCACCTCTGCGGGGTCGGCGAGCCGGGCGGCGACCCCCGCCGCCACCTCGTCCGACACGCCCGCCCCGTCGAAGTTCCGCAGGTTCCGCAGCAGTGCCATGGGCCCCATCGAGGGGATCACCGCCTCCCACACGGCCGCGTCCACGGGCCCCTGGAGCCATCCGGCCAGTGCCTCCCAGGTCATCCCGGCCCCGGCCAGCCGCTCCGGTCCGTCCGCCCCGGTCACCACGGCCCGCCGTTCGTCCGGCGGCAGGTCCAGCAGCGCCCGGTGCGCGGTCAGGAGCCGGTCGGAAGCCGGCGGGACCGCCCGTTCCGGCCGGTGGCGGCGGTCCAGGGCGTACCGGAACAGCCCGCCCTGCCAGGGTTTGGCCGGGTCGGGCGAGGCGTGCACCAGGTTCAGCACGTCCCCGAAACGGAACTCCTTCGAGACGGCGTCGTACTTGAGCAGCGACCGGGAGGAGTACAGCCGCCGCACGGCGTCGGCGACGCCCCGCTTCACGGGCTGGGGCACCTTCCGCCCGTACCGGGAGATCCAGTGGGCGAGCAGCTCGCCGGGCTCGTCGGCGCGCAGGAGCACCGAGTCGATCACGGACCGGTTCGACGGACCGTCGCTCGCCCCCGCGTCGAGGCGGGCCCGGACGAACGCGGCCGCACCGGTGAGGGACGCCGTGCGCACCTGGGCCTCACCGCGGAGCCAGCGCAGCAGACCGGCGGTCCACACCGGGTCCTCGACGGCGAGCCGGCCGACCAGGCGGACGTACCGGTCGTCGCGGTCCCCGCCGTCCTCGTAGAAGGTCTGCTGCCCGGCGAAGTTGGCCACGGCCAGCAGGAAGAGCTCCTCCCGGGGCTCCCGGGCGAAGCCCGGGCCGCGTGCGTGGGTCAACAGACCCGGCGGGCGGTGGTGGGCCGTCGGGACGGGCAGGGTGCGCGCGGCCGCCGCGATGTGCGGGGACACGAGCATCTCGGACCAGATCTTGGACACGCGCTGCGCGGAGCGAGGCAGTGAATCCCCCCGGGACCCATGGAAACGGAACACGGAAAGCCGTCGGCCGGCGGGCTGCGCACGGGCAGGACCGGAGGGCGGAGCCGGGAAGATCAACCCGGGATGGTGACCCCGGGATGGTGACCCCGGGATGGTGACCCCGGGATGGTGACCCCGGGATGGTGACCCCGGGAGGGCGGCCCCGGCGCCCCGGACGGCGGCATGAAGCGCCCGCACCCCCCGAGATCAGAAGAGGCGGCGGCGTCACTTGGTCGTGCTTTTCGGAAGGAAGTAGCCGCCACCGGGCGCACCGGGAGGTGCGGTCGCGCCGTCACCCTAGGCAGGCACCGGAACCGCCCGCCAGCCATTTACGCGCCGCCGGCCTTGCCCGCCCCGCCCGCCGTCCCCGTCAGACCAGGCCCTCGCCCGAGCGCAGCCGGTCCCGTGCCTCCATCAGCGCGAAGCCCAGCAGGTTCAGCCCGCTCCAGCGGGCCGGGTCCAGCGCACGCTGGTCGTCGGCGCCCAGTCCGATGCCCCAGATCCGGTCCAGCGGGCTCGCCTCGACCAGCACCCGCTCACCGGTGCCCAGCAGGTATCCGGTCAGCTCGGGCGAGGAAGCGAACTTGTGCACGCTGCCCTCGACCACGATCGCGAACCGCTCCCGCTCCCAGACCGCGTCGTCGAAGCCGCGCACCAGCCGGCCCGCCTTCTTGGCCTCTGCGGGGGTGGGCGAGGACAGCACCGCGCGTTCCGCTTCGGCGTCGCCGAACAACCGCGCCTTCCCGGCCATCATCCAGTGCTCCGCCGTCGCGTACTCGACGTCACCCACCGTGAAGGGCGAAGGCCACCACTGGCTGAGACAGCTCGGGCCGAGCGATCCGTCCGGTCGCGGGCGGTGCCCCCAGAAGGGCAGATACTTGACCCGTTCACCCCGGCTGACCTGCCCGATCAGCGCCTCGATCATCTCCATGCACGCCAGTCTGGCAGCCGCCACTGACACTTCGTACGGGATTTGCGGCCTGTCTCGACACATGGTCGACCGATTCCGTCGCGTAATCAAAAGGCAACAACGGAATCACTTGGCGGAGTCGAACGGCTCTGTCAGGATCGGCCTTCAATTCGAGCTGGAGCTACGGAGAGCGTGATGGGCAACCGCTTCCAGATCAAGGACCGCTTCGCAGAGGGCGCGCAGTACATCGACGGCCGACTGCGGCCCGGTACCTCCGGACGGTCACACACCGTCGTCAATCCCGCAACCGGGGAGGGCGTCCTCGACTACGAGCTGGCGGGCACCGCCGACGTGGACCTGGCCGTCGCGGCCGCCAAGCGGGCCTTCCCCGCCTGGGCCGCGGCCACTCCCGGGGAGCGTTCCGACGCCCTGCACCGGCTGGCGGCGGTCCTCGCCGAGCAGGCCGAGGACTTCGCGTACGCCGAGTCCGTGCAGTGCGGCAAGCCGCTCAAGCTCTCCACGGAGTTCGACGTGCCGGGCACGATCGACAACACCGCGTTCTTCGCCGGCGCCGCCCGGCACCTCCAGGGCCAGGCCGCCGGCGAGTACTCCGGCGACCACACCTCCTACGTACGGCGCGAGCCGATCGGCGTCATCGGCTCCATCGCCCCCTGGAACTACCCCCTCCAGATGGCCGCCTGGAAGATCCTCCCGGCCGTCGCCGCGGGCAACACCATCGTGCTCAAGCCCGCCGAGCTCACCCCGCTCACCTCGCTGATGTTCGCCCGGGCGGCCACGGAGGCGGGCATTCCCGACGGTGTGATCAACATCGTCACCGGGGCCGGACGGGACGCCGGGGAGCACCTGGTGGGCCACCCGGACGTGGTGATGACCTCCTTCACCGGCTCCACCGCCGTCGGCAAGCGGGTCGCGGAGATCGCCACCACCACCGTCAAGCGGCTCCACCTGGAGCTCGGCGGCAAGGCCCCCTTCCTGGTCTTCGACGACGCCGACGTGGAGGCCGCCGCGCACGGCGCGGTCGCCGCCTCCCTGATCAACACCGGCCAGGACTGCACCGCCGCCACCCGCGCCTACGTCCAGCGCCCGCTGTACGACGCCTTCACCGCCAGGGTGGCCGAGCTGATGGACACCGTCCGCCTGGGCGACCCCTTCGCCCCCGGCACCGACCTCGGCCCGCTGGTCTCCCACGCCCAGCGCGACCGGGTGGCCGGCTTCGTCGAGCGGGCCCGGACGTACGCCACCGTGGTCACCGGCGGGGAGATCCCCGGCGGCGAGCTGGCCGACGGCGCGTACTACCGCCCCACCCTGATCGCGGACGCGCCGCAGGACAGCGAGGTGGTGCAGGCGGAGATCTTCGGCCCGGTGCTCGCGGTGCTGCCCTTCGACACCGACGACGAGGGCATCGCCCTGGCCAACGACACCCCCTACGGCCTCGCCGCCTCCGCCTGGAGCCGCGACGTCTACCGGGCCGGCCGCGCCACCCGCGAGCTCAAGGCCGGCTGCGTCTGGGTCAACGACCACATCCCGATCATCAGCGAGATGCCGCACGGCGGATACAAGGCCAGCGGCTTCGGCAAGGACATGTCCTCCTATTCGTTCGAGGAGTACACGCAGATCAAGCACGTGATGTACGACAACACCGCGGTGGCGGCCAAGGACTGGCACCGCACGATCTTCGGGGACCGATAGCACCCTCCTCACCGCCCGACCAGCGGTGGCACACCTCCCGAAAGGCCATCAGCGCATGGAGCAGTACGAGCCCGACCGCCTCTCGGCGGCGCAACTCGCCGCGATGCGGCGCAGTCTGACGAGCGGACGCGGCGCCCTCACCCGCCGCTCGCTGCTGCGCGCCTCCGGAGTCGGGGCGCTCACCCTCGGCGGCCTGGCCGCCCTGACCTCGTGCGGGATCCCGCCCGCCAAGCGGGAGGGCCCGGGCGCGCAGGCCTCCGAGGACCACTCGGACCGGGAGAAGGAGCTCAACTTCTCCAACTGGACCGAGTACATGGACATCAGCGAGGACGAGAAGACCCGCCCCACCCTCGCCGAGTTCACCAAGCGCACCGGGATCAAGGTCAAGTACACCGAGGACATCAACGACAACGTCGAGTTCTTCGGGAAGATCAGGCCGCAGCTCGCGGCCGGCCAGGACACCGGCCGCGACCTGATCGTGGTCACCGACTGGCTGGCCTCGCGCATGATCCGGCTCGGCTGGGCGCAGAAGCTCGACGCCGCCCACCTCCCGCACGCCTTCGCGAACCTGTCCCCGCAGTTCCGCAGCCCCGACTGGGACCCGGGCCGCGTCTACAGCTACCCGTGGACCGGCATCTCCACCGTCATCGCCTACAACACCAAGGCGACCGGCGGGAGGAAGGTCGACTCGGTCACCCAGCTCCTGGACGACCCCTCCCTCAAGGGGCGGGTCGGCTTCCTCACCGAGATGCGCGACACGGTCGGCATGACCCTCCTCGACATGGGCAAGGACCCGGGCAGCTTCACCACCGCCGACTACGACGCCGCCATCGGCCGGCTCCAGAAGGGCGTCGACAAGAAGCAGATACGCCGCTTCACCGGCAACGACTACACCTCCGACCTGGACAAGGGCGACATCGCCGCCTGTCTGGCCTGGGCCGGCGACATCATCCAGCTGCAGGCCGACAACCCCGACATCCAGTACGCGATCCCGGCCGCCGGCTACATCACCTCCAGCGACAACCTGCTGGTCCCGGCCAAGGCCCGGCACAAGGCCAACGCCGAGAAGCTCATCGACCACTACTACGAGCTCCCGGTCGCCGCACAGCTGGCCGCGTACATCAGCTACGTCTGCCCCGTCGAGGGGGTCAAGGACGAGCTCGCCAAGATCGACCCCGCGCTCGCGGACAACACCCTGATCGTCCCGGACAAGGCCATGGCCGCGAAGTCGCACGCCTTCCGCTCCCTGACCGCCGAGGAAGAGACGGCGTACGAGGAGAAGTTCACCAAGCTCATCGGCGCCTGACGGGCCTGCCGGCCCCCGCCCCCTCCCGCCCACCACAGACACCCGGGACCGCGACCCATGACTGACACGACCACCGGCGGCGACGTCCGCCTCAGCGGGATCAGCAAGCACTACGGCTCCTTCACCGCCGTGCACCCGCTCGACCTCACCATCCCCCAGGGCTCGTTCTTCGCCCTGCTCGGCGCCTCCGGCTGCGGCAAGACCACCACCCTGCGCATGATCGCCGGCCTGGAGGACCCCTCCACCGGCACGGTCAGCCTCGGCGACCGCGAGGTCACCCACCTGCCGCCGTACAAGCGCCCGGTGAACACGGTCTTCCAGAGCTACGCGCTCTTCCCCCACATGGACATCTTCGAGAACATCGCGTTCGGCCTGCGCCGCCGCGGCATCAAGTCGGTCGCCAAGCAGGTCGACGAGATGATCGACCTGGTCCAGCTCGGCGAGCACGCCCGCAAGAAGCCGCACCAGCTCTCCGGCGGCCAGCAGCAGCGCGTCGCCGTCGCCCGCGCCCTCATCAACCACCCCCAGGTCCTCCTCCTCGACGAGCCCCTCGGCGCCCTCGACCTCAAGCTGCGCCGCCAGATGCAGCTGGAGCTCAAGCGGATCCAGACCGAGGTCGGCATCACCTTCGTGCACGTCACCCACGACCAGGAGGAGGCCATGACCATGGCCGACACGGTCGCGGTCATGAACGGCGGCCGGGTCGAGCAGCTGGGCGCCCCCGCCGAGCTCTACGAGAACCCGGGCACCACCTTCGTGGCGAACTTCCTCGGCACCTCCAACCTCATCCAGGCCTCCGTGGAGTCCGCCGGCGAGGAGGTCGTCGTCTCCGCGGGCGGTACGAAGCTGCGGCTGCCCGGCGCACGGTGTTCCACCACCCCGCGCTCCGGCGGCGCACTCCTGATCGGCGTACGCCCCGAGAAGATCTCCCTGGTCCCGGCGGCCGACGAGGACACCATCGCCGCGGGCCGCAACAAGGTGGCCGGAAAGATAGCCGACTCCTCCTTCATCGGCGTCTCCACCCAGTTCGTGATCGACAGCCCGGTCTGCCCGGAACTGGAGGTGTACGTGCAGAACATCGAGCGCGACGCCCGGCTGGTCCCCGGCGCCGACGTGATCCTGCACTGGAACCCGGAGCACACCTTCGGACTGGACGCCTCGCAAGACATCGACGCCGGCGTCGAGACGGTCGAGGAGGGCGCATGACCGCCACCGCCGAGGCGCCGCCGCAGGCGCCCCCCGCCGCGGAGCCCCCGGTCCACAAGCCCTCCGCCCGCAAGCGCCTGGTCCCGTACTGGCTGCTGCTCCCCGGCATCCTGTGGCTGCTGGTCTTCTTCGTCCTCCCGATGGTCTACCAGGCCTCGACCTCCGTGCAGACGGGCTCGCTGGAGGAGGGCTTCCGGGTCACCTGGCACTTCCAGACCTACTGGGACGCCTTCACCGAGTACTACCCGCAGTTCCTGCGCTCCCTGCTCTACGCCGGCACGGCCACCGTGCTCTGCCTGCTGCTCGGCTACCCGCTTGCCTACCTGATCGCCTTCCGGGCGGGCCGCTGGCGCAACCTGCTGCTGATCCTGGTCATCGCGCCGTTCTTCACCAGCTTCCTGATCCGCACCCTGGCCTGGAAGACGATCCTCGCCGACAGCGGCCCGGTGGTGGGCGTGCTCAACAGCCTGCACGTCCTGGACGTCACCAGCTGGCTCGGCATGACCCAGGGCGACCGGGTCCTGGCCACACCGCTCGCGGTGGTCTGCGGCCTGACGTACAACTTCCTGCCCTTCATGATCCTGCCGCTGTACACCTCGCTGGAGCGCATCGACACCCGGCTCCACGAGGCCGCCGGAGACCTCTACGCCGCACCACTGACGACCTTCCGGAAGGTCACCTTCCCGCTGTCCATGCCGGGCGTGGTCTCCGGAACCCTGCTCACCTTCATCCCGGCGAGCGGCGACTACGTCAACGCGGAACTGCTCGGCTCCACCGACACCCGCATGATCGGCAACGTCATCCAGTCGCAGTACCTGCGGATCCTCGACTACCCGACGGCGGCCGCGCTGTCGTTCATTCTCATGGCCATCGTGCTGATCATGGTCACCATCTACATCCGCCGAGCGGGGACGGAGGACCTGGTCTGATGCAGTGGCTCCGACGGAATCTCGTCGTCATCGCAGGTCTGGGCACCCTCGCCTACCTGATCCTGCCGAACGTCGTCGTGACGGTGTTCTCCTTCAACAACCCCTCCGGGCGCTTCAACTACGCCTGGCAGGAGTTCTCGCTGGACGCCTGGAAGGACCCCTGCGGGGTCGCCGACCTGTGCGGCTCCCTCGCGCTCTCGCTCCAGATCGCCCTCTGGGCCACCATCGGCGCGACCGTCCTGGGCTCGATGATCGCCTTCGCCCTCGTCCGCTACCGCTTCAAGGCGCGCGGCGCGGTCAACTCGCTGATCTTCCTGCCGATGGCCATGCCGGAGATCGTGATGGCCGCCTCGCTGCTCGCGCTCTTCCTCAACATGGGCATCGAGCTGGGCTTCCGGACGATCCTGATCGCCCACGTCATGTTCTGCCTCAGCTTCGTCGTCGCCGCCGTCAAGGCGCGCGTCCTGTCGATGGACCCCCGGCTGGAGGAAGCCGCCCGCGACCTCTACGCGGGACCGGTGCAGACCTTCCTGCGGGTCACCCTCCCGATCGCCGCCCCCGGCATCGCGGCCGGTGCGCTGCTGTCCTTCGCGCTGTCCTTCGACGACTTCATCATCACCAACTTCAACTCGGGCAGCACCGTCACCTTCCCCATGTTCGTGTGGGGATCGGCCCAGCGCGGTACGCCCGTCCAGATCAACGTCATCGGCACGGCGATGTTCGCCATCGCCGTCCTGGTGGTCCTCGCCGGCCAGCTGGCGAGCAGCCGCCGGAAGAAGATGCAGCTCAAGTAACACACCACGCACCACGCATCACGTAACTCTGTAGGGAGTTGGAAGCCATGGCCCCAGTCGCCATGCGAAGTGTCACACGATCCCTTTCCGACGCACTGCCGGTCTCGTACTGGCTGGACGACCCCGGCAAGCCGGCCGCGCAGCCCGCCCTCACCAGCGACGAGAGCTGCGACCTGCTGGTGATCGGCGCCGGCTACAGCGGCCTGTGGACCGCGCTGCTCGCCAAGGAGCGCGACCCCGCCCGGGACGTCGTACTGATCGAGAGCAAGGAGGCGGGCTGGGCCGCCTCCGGCCGGAACGGCGGCTTCTGCGCGGCCTCCCTCACCCACGGCTTCGCCAACGGCCTCGCCCGCTGGCCCGGCGAACTGGCGAAGCTGGAGGAGCTGGGCGCCCGCAACCTCGACGGGATCGAGGAGGCGGTCGCCCGCTACGGCATCGACTGCGACTTCGAGCGCACCGGCGAGATCGACGTGGCCACCGAACCCCACCAGGTCCAGGAGCTGCGCGAACTCCAGGAGGAGGCCGAGCGCCTCGGTTTCGGCGGAGCGGTCTTCCTCGACCGGGACGCCGTACGCGCCGAGGTCGACTCGCCCACCTTCCTCGGCGGTCTGTGGGACCGCGACGGCGTGGCCATGCTCCACCCGGCCAAGCTGGCCTGGGGCCTGAAGCAGGCGTGCCTGGGCCTGGGGGTGCGGATCTACGAGAACACCCGGGGGCTGTCGCTGACCTCCTCCGGCGCGGGGATGGCCGTACGGACCCCCTACGGCCGGGTCTTCGCCCGCCGGGTCGCGCTCGGCACGAACATCTTCCCCTCGCTGGTCCGGCGGATCCGCCCGTTCACGGTCCCGGTGTACGACTACGCGCTGATGACCGAGCCGCTCACCGAGGAGCAGCTGGCCGCCATCGGCTGGAAGAACCGGCAGGGCCTGGGCGACAGCGCCAACCAGTTCCACTACTTCCGGATCACCCCGGACAACCGGATCCTGTGGGGCGGCTACGACGCGATCTACCCCTACAAGGGGAAGCTCGACTCCGAGTACGACCACCGCCCGGAGACCTACCTCAAGCTGGCGCAGCACTTCTTCACCTGCTTCCCCCAGCTCGACGGGCTCCGGTTCAGCCATGCCTGGGGCGGCGCCATCGACACCTGCTCGCGCTTCTCCGCCTTCTTCGGCACCGCGCACTCCGGGCGGGTCGCCTACGCGGCCGGCTACACCGGGCTCGGCGTGGGCGCGACCCGTTTCGGCGGGGACGTGATGCTGGACCTGCTGGACGGCGAGCGCACCGAGCGCACCGAACTGCAGATGGTGAAGTCCAAGCCGATGCCGTTCCCGCCGGAGCCGATCGCCTGGACCGGCATCGCCCTCACCAAGTGGTCCCTGGCCCGCGCGGACGCGCGGGGCGGGCGGCGCAACCTGTGGCTGAAGACGATGGACAAGTTCGGCCTGGGCTTCGACAGCTAGGGAGTTCCGAGCCCCCTGACGCACGGGGCGGTCCCGGAGGCCTGAGGGCGGGCGGTCCGCGCGCCCCCGGCGCACTCCGCGGGCCGCCCCGTGCGCGTTTTCACCTCCACGGGTGTGCCGGACCCGCGTCATCCCCGGGCGCCGGCCCGCTCTCTCCCCGTGACAGCCCTCGTTCCGGAGGGCCCTCACGGGGAAACGGAGGCCGGGCCATGCGGAGCTCGGAGTACCAGGAGTCCGGCAAGCACGAGCAGTTCGGCAAGCACGAGGAATCCGGGAAGTGCGGGGAGTCCCGGACGGCGGTGGAGTGGCTGGCCTCGGCGGCGCCGGACCCCGAGACCTGCCGGTGGGAGTGGGAGCGCAACCCGTACGGCATCGCGCTGCTGCCCGCCGGACGGCGCTGGGACGTGCTGATCCTCCCGCGGCGGCTCGGCCAGGCCACCTTCGAGGTGCTGGGCCTGCTGCTGGACCGGCCCGGCCCGGTGCTCGCCGACTTCGGCGACGCGCGGCTGGGCTTCTTCGTGCCCGCGGGCACCGCCTCGCGCTGGCTGGGCACGGGCGTACGGGGAGCCGGGCGCGGCACCTGGATCGTGGTCCCGCACCCGGGCCGGGCCCTCGGCGGGACCCGCTGGCTGGTGGTCCCGGACGGGCGGGGCACCCTGACCGATCCGGCGGTCCTGGAACTGGCGATGCACGAGGCGGCGGCCCGCGTGGCGGGTCAGCCCGGGTGACGCATGCCCCGCGCGGCGGCGACCCCCGCCAGCAGCGGCGTACAGAGCAGTACGGCGCCCAGCACGTCCAGCGGCCAGTGGAAGCCGCGCAGCAGCAGGCCCACGGCCGTCGCCGCGGTGAGCAGCAGCGCGGCGGCCGCCGGCCAGCGGCGGCGGGCGTACGGGGAGACCAGCAGGGCGGCGCCGGCGTACGCGACCAGGGCGGTGGCGGTGTGGCCGGAGGGGAAGTAGCCCGCGGCCCAGGGCTCCAGCGGCCCCGGCCGGGCGGTCCAGTCCTTCAGCGGCACGATCAGCGCGGGGACCAGCGCCATCGCCAGGCCCGCGGCGGCCACCGCGCGGCGGCGCGCCCCGCGCCACAGCGCGTACGCCATGGCCGCGAGCAGGACCGGTACGGCGACCGGGACGTTGCCGAGGTCGGCGAGGGGTTCGGTGACCGCGTCCGGGACGGTCCGCACCAGGGACCTGCTGATGGCCTCGTCGGGGGCGAGGAGCGGGCCTCCGGTGATCACCTGCCAGGTGACCAGGGCCAGCCCGGCGAGGGGGAGGACGCAGAGAAGGAGGAGAAGGAGGGGGGTGGCCGGCCGTCCCGGAACAGGGGGGATGGTTCCGGGACGGCCGCCCGGATCGGTTCGGCGCGCGCCCCGGGGGGTTTGGGGCGGGCGGTCGTCCGATCTCCGAGGAGTGATGTGCTGCGCGAACGCATGTCCGGTGCGGCGCTGGGGAAGCCCGGTTCCGGGGTCGCCCGCGGTTTCCCGCGGACGGGGTGTCTCACTCATCTGCAGAAACCGTACGGCAGCCGAAGGGGGACCGACAGCAGGATCGCGTTCCTGCCATCGGCCCCCCACACCTTCTTCACAACGCCCGACCGTTACCGCGGGTACCGGTCGAGCACGGTGTCGGCCGTCCGATCGGATGTCCGACGGACGGCCGCTCGGACGGCGGCTCCGACGGCCGCCGTGACGGCAGTCCGGACGTGCGTCCGGAGCCGGATCAGACCGTGTCGGTGGCGCCGATGCCCGCGAACGCGGCCTCGATCAGGTCCAGGCCCTCGTTCAGCAGGTCCTCGCCGATGACGATCGGGGGGAGGAAGCGGAGCACGTTGCCGTAGGTGCCACAGGTGAGGACGAGCAGGCCCTCGGCGTGGCAGGCCTTGGCGAGCGCGCCGGCCGCCTCCGGGTTCGGGGTCTTGGACGCGGGGTCCTTGACCAGCTCGATGGCGATCATGGCGCCGCGGCCGCGGATGTCGCCGATGATGTCGTACTTCTCCTGCATCGCGGAGAGGCGGGACTTCATGATCGACTCGATCTTCTTCGCCTTGGCGTTGAGGTCGAGCTCCTTCATGGTCTCGATGGAGCCGAGCGCACCGGCGCAGGCGACCGGGTTGCCACCGTAGGTGCCGCCCAGGCCACCCGCGTGGGCGGCGTCCATGATCTCGGCGCGGCCGGTCACGGCGGCGAGCGGCAGACCGCCCGCGATGCCCTTGGCGGTGGTGATCAGGTCCGGGACGATGCCCTCGTCCTCGCAGGCGAACCACTGGCCGGTGCGGCAGAAGCCGGACTGGATCTCGTCCGCGACGAAGACGATGCCGTTCTCGTTGGCGAACTTCACGATCTCCGGCAGGAAGCCCTTGGCCGGCTCGATGAAGCCGCCCTCGCCGAGCACCGGCTCGATGATGATCGCGGCGACGTTCTCCGCACCGATCTGCTTGCTGATCTGGTCGATCGCCTGCTTGGCGGCCTCGGGGCCGCAGTTCTCCGCACCGGTGGGCCAGCGGTAGCCGTAGGCGACCGGCACGCGGTAGACCTCGGGGGCGAACGGACCGAAGCCGTGCTTGTACGGCATGTTCTTCGCGGTCAGCGCCATGGTCAGGTTGGTGCGGCCGTGGTAGCCGTGGTCGAAGACGACGACGGCCTGGCGCTTGGTGTACGAACGGGCGATCTTGACGGCGTTCTCGACGGCCTCGGCGCCGGAGTTGAACAGCGCCGACTTCTTCGCGTGGGTGCCCGGGGTCAGCTCGGCGAGCGCCTCACAGACCTCCACGTAGCCCTCGTACGGCGTCACCATGAAACAGGTGTGGGTGAAGTTCTCCAGCTGCGCGGTGGCGCGGCGCACGACGGCCTCGGCGGAGGCGCCGACCGAGGTCACGGCGATGCCGGAACCGAAGTCGATCAGGCGGTTGCCGTCGACGTCCTCGATGATGCCGCCGTCCACGCGGGCCGTGAACACGGGCAGCACGGAGCCCACGCCGCCGGCGACCGTCGACAGCCGGCGGGCCTGAAGCTCCTGCGACTTGGGGCCGGGGATCGCGGTGACGAGCTTGCGCTCCTGCGGGACAGAGGTCATAGGGGGCTCCTGGAGTGTTTCGGACGCACTTGTGTCTTTGATCCGCAGGCTAGGCCCGGGGGAGGGCCTCAGGCATGCTCCGTTCGGTAGTGGTGCCCGCGTGTCCTTGTCCGTGACGGCCATACGGGGTGTCTTGTGGTCGGGGCCCGGATACGGCAGCCGCGACGCGGGCGGGCACTAGATTGAGCGGCGCAGCACCGGGACTTGGCAGGGGGCAGGGGTTCATGGAGACGGACGGTACGTACGGCGGCCACACGGGGAACGGGGGCAGCGGGGGCGACGCCGGCACCGGGGGGAGCACCGGCGACCCGGCATCGGACGCGGCACGTCCCGCGGAGACGCCCCGACCGGTCGGCCTCCCGCCGGCGCGACAGCCGAAGACCCCCGCGCGGGACTTCGCCGCGCCACCCGTTCCGGCCGCGCCGCCGGCCGTACCGCCAGGAGCACCGATGGCCGCCGCGCCGCAGGCCGCCGTCCCGCCGCCCCCCGACCGCTTCGCGCCCCCGGCGCCCGCCGCCCCGCCGACCACCGTCCCGCCGCCCGCCGGCCCGCCCACCGCGCCCCCGCCGCCCGCGCGCCGCCCCGACGGGCGGACCTCCTTCACCGACTGGCTGCGGACGCCCCGGCGTTCGGACGGTCCCGGCGTCTGGGCCTACGGGCACGTGCCCCGGCCCGACACCGCACCCGACGAGGCACCCGCCCGGACCATGCTCTCGGGCGCGGTCATCTCCCTGCTCGCGTGCGTGCTGGTCTGGTCCCTGCTGCGCCGCGGCTACATCCCGTACTGGACCGTCCCGGTGAAGCTCTTCACCCCGGCCGACTGGTGGGACCGGCTGGGCGGCGGCCCGGTCGCCGGCACCGGCGGCGACGCGGCCCTGGCCATCTACGAACTGCTCCTCGTGGCCGGCCTGCTGTACGGCTTCGGCAAGCTCGGCGCCTGGCCGGAGACATGGCGGAGGCTGGCCGCCCCCCGGACCGGAGTGCGGGTGGCCCTGGCCGCGGCCGGAGCGCTGCTCACCGTCGCCCTGGTGGCCGAGAACGCCCTGCCCCTCGGCCGCGTCGTCTACGCCCTGCTCCCCTACGACCACGAGCACAACGACCCCGCCACGCTCGCCGCCAACGCCGAGATGGTCGACACGGCCGACCTGCTGATCCGGCTGGCCGTGCTGATCCCCTTCGGGTGGCTCGCCCTCGGCCGCTCCGTGCGCCGCCGCCCCGCAACCGCCGCGGACGGCGGGGCGGCAGCGGTCGCGCCCGCCCCCGGCGGACCCGAGGACCCGGCCGACTGGCCGGAACTGCGGGCCGCCGGGCTGCCCGAGGCCGCCGACCGGCTGCGCGCCGAGGCCGCCGACGGACGGATGAACGACGTGGACGCCGCCCGGATCCGGCGCGCCTGGGACACGGTCACCGCGGACCCCGGCCGCCGTACCGTCTTCACCGACGCCGTGCGGAGCCGCGGCGCCGGAGCCTGCGTCCACCCCTCCGGGGCCCGGGACCTGCCCGTCCGGACCGCCCGGCACGACCTGCTGGCCCGCCAGGTCCGCCTCGGCACGGTCACCGACCTGGACCGCAACCCCTACCCGCGGCGCGGCACCGGGCTGGCCCTCGACCCCACCGTGCTGGGCACCTCGATGGTCGCCGTCGGACCCTCCGGGGCCGGGAAGACCCGCCGACTGGTCCGGCCGGTCGTCGAGTCCCTCTCCCTCCAGGCCCTGGCCGGCCGGGCCGCCGTCGTCGCCGTCTGCCCGGCCGGCACCCCCCTCGGCCCCGACGAGGCGTACGACGTGGTGATCCGGATCGGCGACCCGGCCACCGTGCACGACCTCGACCTCTACGGCGGCACCACCGACCCGGACGAGGCCGCCGGCCTGCTCGCCGAGGCCCTGGCCGGAGACCAGCCCGGCACCGACGTACGCCGCGCCGCCACCGCCCTGGCCCAGCTGCTCGGCCCGTTCCGCACGGCGTACGGGCGCTTCCCCGGCGTCCCGGAACTCCGCGAGCTCGTCGACCGGGCCCCCGCCGCCGAGGAACGGCTGCGCGCCGCCCTGGAGACCGCCGGAGCGCACACCATGCTCCGCGAGCTCGACGCCCGCACCCGGCAGCACGGCACCCCCGGCGACCCCGGCCCGCTCCTGTCCGGCCGGATCGCCCTGCTGGACCGGCCCGCCTTCCAGGGCTTCTTCGACACCACCGGCCGGCAGGGGCGCCCCTTCTCCCTGCGGACCCTGGAACACCCCGTCCGGGTCCGCGTCGAGCTGCCCGAACGCGGGCACGCCGACGCCTCCCGGATGCTGGCCCGGCTGCTGCTGGCCCAGTTCACCGCCGGCGCCACCGCCCGCACCGACCGCTCGCTGTTCGCCTTCCTCGCCCTCGACGACGCCACCCACACCCTCACCCCGGAGACCGTGCGCGGCCTCCAGCGGCTTCGCTCCGCCAACGCCGGCGTGCTGCTCGCCCTGCGCACCCTGGACGACGTACCGGAGGCGCTGCGTGCGCCGCTGCTCGGCGTCGTCGGCTGCCGGGCCGCGTTCGCCGGCGTCACCACCTGGGACGGACAGCGCTTCGCGGAGGCATGGGGCACCGAATGGGTGGAGACCCGGACGGTCACCCACCGCACGGTCTACGCCGACCAGCCGCTCACCCGGATGGTCAACTCCTTCCGCAAGCTGGTCACCGGCAAGGCCGTCACGACCGATGCGGTCACCGTCCGGCAGGAGGAGCGGGAGCGCTGGTCCGCCTCCGACCTGGCGCACGCGGTGCCGGCCGGGCACGCCGTGCTCTCGGTGACCTCGGTGGGCGGGGAACGCTCCGCACCGCTGCTGGTGGACCTGGACGGCTGACCGGCCGGCCGGACGGGCCCCGCGGACGGCGCGCCGGCGGGGTTCCGTCCACTCCGTGGAACCGGCTGTACAGACCCGTACGGGGTGGCAGAATCGAAGCGAGCCGTTCGTACACCACGGCGAAATCCCCGCGATGCCCGAGATCCCCACGATCCCCGTTGTCCCCGGGACCCTCACGATCCCCGGGATCCTCCGAGAAGTCCCCGCCGCCGTTCCACGAAAGCCGTGACCGAAGCCGATGCCGCTCACCCTCGCCTCGCTCGTCCAGCACTCGGCGCTCAAGCTCAGCGTCCGCGCGGGGGAAGGACGTCTCGACACCCCCGTGCGCTGGGCGCACGTCAGTGAGCTCGCCGACCCCGTGCCCTACATGGAGGGCGGCGAGCTGCTCCTGATCACCGCGATGAAGCTGGACGCGGACGACCCGGAGGAGATGCGGCGGTACGTGCGCCGGCTCGCGGCCGCCGGCGTCGTCGGCATCGGCTTCGCCGTCGGCGTGAACTACGAGGCCGTCCCCGAGGCACTGGTGGCGGCCGCGCAGGCCGAGGACATGCCGCTGCTCGAGGTCCCGCGGCGCACCCCCTTCCTCGCCATCAGCAAGGCCGTCTCGGCGGCCCTGGCCGCCGACCAGTACCGGGCCGTGACCGCCGGCTTCGAGGCGCAGCGGGAACTGACCCGGGCCGCGCTCTCCGCCGAGGGCCCCGCCGAACTGCTGGCCAGGCTGGCCGCGCACGTCCAGGGCTGGGCCGCGCTCTACGACGCCTCCGGCACGGTGGTCGCCGCCGCACCGGAATGGGCGGCGCGCCGGGCCGCCCGGCTCACCGCCGACGTGGAGCGGCTGCGGGAACGGCCCGCGCCCGCCAGCGCCGTCGTCGGCGGCGCCGAGGACCGCGTGGAACTCCAGTCCCTGGGCACCGGCCGGCGGGCCAGGGGCGCGCTGGCCGTGGGCACCGAGGCCCCGCTGGGCACCGCCGAGCGGTACGCCGTGCACTCCGCGGTCGCCCTGCTGACCCTCACCACCGAACGCTCCCGCTCGCTGCACGATGCGGAGACCCGGCTGGGCTCGGCCGTGCTGCGCATGCTGCTCGCCGGGGAGGCCGAGCACGCCCGCTCGGTGGCCGGGGACCTGTACGGGGCCCTGCTCGAAGCACCGTTCCGGCTGGTGATCGCCGAGCCGGCGCTGTCCGGCACGGCCCAGCCGGAAGGGCTGGCCGTCCTCACCGACGCGGTCGAGGCGGCGGCCGGCCGCAACGGGGAGGCGCTCCTGGTGGTCCCCGAGCAGGGCCGGCTGGTGATCCTGGCCGCCGACGGCGGCGCGGCCGTACAGGCCGTGGCCGACCACGCCGAGGCGCTGGAGTCGCGCCGGGGCCGCGACGCGACCGGGCCCGAGCCCGACGAACTCGTCGTCGGCCTGTCCGCGCCGGCCGGGCCGGCCACCGCCGCGGTGGCGTTCAAGCAGGCCGACCAGGCGCTGGCGGTGGCCCGCCGCCGGGGCCGCCCGCTGGTGGAGCACGAGGACCTGGCGGCCGGCTCGGTCCTGCCGCTGCTCGCCGACGACGCCGTACGGGCCTTCGCCGAGGGCACGCTGCGGGCCCTGCGGGAGCACGACGCGACCGGGCGCGGCGATCTGGTCGCCTCGCTGCAGGCGTGGCTGTCGCGGCACGGGCAGTGGGATGCGGCGGCGGCCGATCTGGGGGTGCACCGGCACACCCTCCGGTACCGGATGCGGCGGGTCGAGGAGATCCTCGGCCGCTCCCTGGACGACCCGGACGTCCGCATGGAGCTGTGGCTGGCCCTCAAGGCCACCGCGCCCCCGGCGTAGCCGACGCAGCGTGCCTTGGCCCCGGGCTTGGCCCCGGGCTTGGCCTTGGCCCCGGCCCCGGGCTTGGCCTTGGCCCCGGCCTTGGCCCTGGCCTGACTCCCGGCCTGGCCGCGGCCTCTGGCCTGGCCCCCGGCCCCCGGCCCGGCCCCGACCCTGGCTCCGGCTCCGGCCTGGCCGCTGCGCGGCCGTTTTCCCCTCCCCGCCCTTTCCCGAAACCGGGGCCCAGCCCCGGACCCCCTTCTTCGCCTGCGTGCCGGGGGTGGGCCGGTCGCGCAGTTCTCCGCGCCCCTGGCGGGGGCGCGGCCGGAGCCGCCCCCGCTGGGGGCAGGCGTTCCGCAGGGCGGAACGGGTGGGCACACCGGATCCCCGCCCCGCCGGTTGAGCGGGGTCCGGGGCGGAGCCCCGGTTTCGGGAAGGGGTGGGGAGGGGCATCGCTCCGCGCAGCGGACCGCCGCTGACCTGCGGCGATCGCAGGGAGCACGGCCGCTCCGCGGCAAGACACTGCCAAACCGGCGAAGCGCAGCGCAAAGGTTCTCCACTGCGGACAAGCCACAGATCGGGCGCGCCGTCCTACCTTGAAGGGGACAGGCAGCGCCCTGCGCCGCACACCGCACACCGCACTCCACGAAGGGCCGGGATTCGCATGACTTCCACCCACGCCTTCTGGCTCGCCGGCCGCCAGGCCACCGGCGAGGACAGCTTCGACGTCCACAACCCGTGGGACGGCCGTCTCGTCGGCACCGTCAGCGTGCCCACCGACGCCCAGGTCGAAGAGGCCGTGGCCGCGGCGTACGCCGTGACGGCGGAGTTCTCCGCGACCCCGGCCCACGTCCGGGCCGCCGCCCTCGACCACGTGTCGAAGCGGCTCGTGGAGCGCACCGAGGAGATCGCCCAGCTGATCTCCGCCGAGAACGGCAAGCCCATCAAGTGGGCCCGCGGTGAGGTCGGCCGTGCGGTGTCCGTCTTCCGCTTCGCCGCCGAAGAGGCCCGCCGCTTCAACGGCGGAGACGCCCAGCGCCTCGACACCGACGCCGGTGGCGTCGGCCGTCTCGCCCTGACCCGCCGCTTCGTCAAGGGTCCGGTCCTCGGCATCGCCCCGTTCAACTTCCCGCTGAACCTGTGCGCGCACAAGGTCGCCCCGGCCATCGCCGTCGGCGCCCCGATCATCCTGAAGCCGGCCCCGGCCACCCCGCTGTCCGGTCTGATCCTCGGCGAGCTGCTCGCCGAGACCGACCTGCCGGCCGGTTCCTGGTCCGTGCTGCCCGTCGCCAACGACAAGATGCCGGCCCTGGTCAAGGACGACCGCCTGCCCGTCATCTCCTTCACCGGTTCCGACACGGTCGGCTACGCCATCCAGCAGTCGGTGCCCCACAAGCACTGCACCCTGGAGCTCGGCGGCAACGCCGCGGCCGTGGTCCTCGACGACTGGTCCTCCGACGCCGACCTCGACTGGGCCGCCACCCGCATCGCCACCTTCTCCAACTACCAGGCCGGCCAGTCCTGCATCTCGGTGCAGCGCGTCATCGCCGACGCCTCGGTCTACGACCGCCTGGTCGAGAAGGTCGTCGCCAAGGTCCAGGCCCAGGTCACCGGCGACCCCGCGGACGACGCCACCGACGTCGGCCCGCTGGTCTCCGAGGCCGCCGCCCAGCGCGTCGAGTCCTGGGTGGACGAGGCCGTCTCGGCCGGCGCCAAGCTGCTCACCGGCGGCAAGCGCGAGGGTGCCTCGTACGAGCCCACCGTGCTCGCCGACATCCCCGACGGCGTCACCCTCGCCTGCGAGGAGGTCTTCGGCCCGGTCCTGACCCTCCACAAGGTGGAGAACACCGACGAGGCGTTCGCCAAGGTCAACGACTCCAAGTTCGGCCTGCAGACCGGTGTCTTCACCCGCAACGTCCAGACCGCGTTCCGCGCGCACCGCGAGCTCGAGGTCGGCGGCGTCATCATCGGCGACGCCCCCTCCTACCGCGCCGACCAGATGCCGTACGGCGGCGTCAAGCAGTCCGGTGTGGGCCGCGAGGGCGTCCGCTACGCGATGGACGACTACACGTACGAGCGGGTCCTGGTCCTGACCGGCCTCGACATCTGATCTCGTACGGCCTACAAGCCGACGGCCGGAGCCTACTGTGCGGGGGCTCCGGCCGTCCCCCTTTTCCCGTCCCGGAGGAGCCCGTTGACCGGCTCACCGCCCGGCCCGTCGCCCGGTCCGGCGGCGGGCGCGGTGCTGCGGCGGCTGCGGGCGGTGGAGTGGGACTGCTCCTGGGAGCGGGCCTACGCCCGGGTCCTGTCGCGCCGCGTGCTGATGCGCGATCACCTGCGGCGGGCGGGACTGTGGGCACGGGCCCTCGGCGCCGTGGACGCCTGGCCCTTCTTCGACGTCAGCGCCCACGCCGACCCGCGCTTCGCGCTCGCCCCGGAGACCGAGGCCGAACTCACCGCGTTCCTGGGCGGGTTGCCCGTGGACACGGAGGTCCGGCGCACCTGCGCGGGTGCCGTCCGCACGGCCGGACTCCTGGAGCGCGCCCCGGGAGCCGCCCGCGGCCTGCCCGACCCCTACGAGCCGCTGCTGCTGTTCTTCGAGCGGGGCGGCGCCTTCCACCATGACAGCGGCGGCTTCCTCGACCTGACCGGCGTGCTGATGCGGCCGAGGAGCCTGGCGGGGCACCTGGGCACCCCCGTCCTCCGCTCCCTCGATCCGGTCCTGCTCGACGCGCTGGACGCGCCGGGCCGCGTGACGTACTTCCTGGCCGAGGACCGGAGCGGACCGGTCCTGCGCACGCGCGCCACCCGGGGCGCGGAGCACCACGAGGCGTTCCGGCCGGAGGACCGCCGCTGGGTGCCGGCCCCCGCCCCCGCCGGGGACGCCGGACGGGTGCGGCTGGACGAGGTGGAGGCCGCGGACCGGGTGGCGGAAGCCCTCGGACTGCAGGACCCGCCGCGGTAGGCGCCGGAGGCACGGAGCCGGAGGCACGGGCGGCACCCGCCGCGCCGGTTCGGCCACCTGTCCGGCCACCTGTCCGGCCACCCGACCGGACGCGCCCGGACGGGTGAGGGCCCCGGGCGGCTCCGCCGCCGCGGCCGCCGGCGTACACGGAACCGCAGGCCGGAGGAGGTACCCGGGGCACCTGCCGGCGGCCGGGAGCGGTCGGGATTCCCCCGCTCTGCCCAACCCGGCTTTTCCGGGCGGACCGGATTGGGTACGACTGACAGGTAGCACCCGCCGGTAATCACATCCGGTGATCGCATCCCCGGCGGTTGCACACCAGGCAGTCGCAGTTCAGGCAGTCGCAGTTCAAGCAGTCGCACTTCAGGCAATCGCACCCCCGGCAATCGCAACGAGTCCCCGACTCCGGCGGCGAGGTGAGCTCCTCAATGTCCGCAACACAGCCCGCACAGCAGCCCAAGGTGACCGAGCGCGAGGCCCGGCAGGTCGCCGAGGCGGCCCGGGAGGCCGACTGGCGCAAGCCCAGCTTCGCCAAGGAACTCTTCCTCGGCCGGTTCCGGCTCGACCTGATCCACCCGCACCCCGTGCCCGGCGAGGAGGACGTCCGCCGCGGCGAGGCGTTCCTGGCCCGGATGCGGGAGTTCTGCGAGACGCAGATCGACGGGCAGCGCATCGAGCGCGAGGCCCGCATCCCCGACGAGACCGTGCGCGGGCTCAAGGAGCTCGGCGCCCTCGGGATGAAGATCGACCCCAAGTACGGGGGACTGGGACTCACCCAGGTGTACTACAACAAGGCGCTCGCCCTGGTCGGCTCGGTCAGCCCGGCCATCGGCGCCCTGCTCTCCGCACACCAGTCCATCGGCGTGCCCCAGCCCCTGAAGATGTTCGGCACCCAGGAGCAGAAGGACGCCTTCCTGCCCCGCCTGGCCACCACCGCCATCAGCGCGTTCCTGCTCACCGAGCCCGACGTGGGCTCCGACCCGGCCCGGCTCGCCACCACCGCCGTCCCCGACGGCGAGGACGCGTACGTGCTGGACGGGGTGAAGCTGTGGACCACCAACGGGGTGGTCGCCGACCTCCTCGTGGTCATGGCCCGGGTGCCGAAGAGCGAGGGGCACAGGGGCGGCATCACCGCCTTCGTGGTCGAGGCGGACTCGCCGGGCATCACCGTCGAGCACCGCAACGCCTTCATGGGCCTGCGCGGCCTGGAGAACGGCGTCACCCGCTTCCACAAGGTCAGGGTGCCCGCGGCCAACCGGATCGGACCCGAGGGCGCCGGCCTGAAGATCGCGCTCACCACCCTCAACACCGGCCGGCTCTCCCTGCCCGCCATGTGCGTGGGCGCCGGCAAGTGGTGCCTGAAGATCGCCCGCGAGTGGTCCGCGGTCCGCGAGCAGTGGGGGCGGCCGGTCGCGAAGCACGAGGCGGTGGGCGCCAAGATCTCCTTCATCGCCGCCACCACCTTCGCCCTCGAAGCGGTCGTCGACCTCGCCTCCCAGATGGCCGACGAGGACCGCAACGACATCCGCATCGAGGCCGCCCTCGCCAAGCTGTACGGCTCGGAGATGGCCTGCCTGATGGCCGACGAACTGGTCCAGATCCGCGGCGGACGCGGCTTCGAGACCGCCGAGTCGCTGGCCGCGCGCGGCGAGCGCGCCGTCCCCGCCGAACAGCTGCTCCGCGACCTCCGCATCAACCGGATCTTCGAGGGCTCCACCGAGATCATGCACCTGCTGATCGCCCGGGAGGCCGTCGACGCCCACCTGTCCGTCGCCGGCGACCTCATCGACCCGGACAAGGACCTCGGCGACAAGGCGAGGGCGGGCGCCCGCGCCGCCGGGTTCTACGCCCGCTGGCTGCCCAAGCTGGCCGCCGGCCCCGGCCACGTGCCCACCAGCTACCGGGAGTTCCACCCGCGCGGCCACACCGACCTCTCGGTGCACCTGCGCTACGTCGAACGCACCGCTCGCAAACTCGCCCGGTCCACCTTCTACGCCATGTCCCGCTGGCAGGGCCGGATGGAGACCAAACAGGGCTTCCTCGGCCGGGTCGTCGACATCGGCGCGGAACTCTTCGCCATGAGTGCCGCCTGCGTGCGCGCCGAGCACCTGCGGGTCTCCGGCGACCACGGCCGGGAGGCGTACCAGCTGGCCGACGCGTTCTGCCGGCAGTCCCGGCTGAGGGTGGAGGAGCTCTTCGGCCGGCTCTGGTCCAACACCGACGACCTCGACCGCAAGGTGGTCGCGGGGGTCCTCACCGGCACCTACGCCTGGCTGGAGGACGGCGTGCTCGACCCGTCCGGCGACGGCCCCTGGATCGCGGACGCCACCCCTGGCCCCTCCGAACGGAAGAACGTGCACCGCCCGATCCGCTGACGCCCGGGAGCCGCCCGCACCCGGCCTCCCCCACCCCGCCCGCGGGGGAGGGGGAGGCCGTGTCCGGGCACCCCCGGGTTGCGGCAAGAATGGGGGCATGAGCGACAGCCCAGCCCCCCTCGCCGATCCGCACCTCCTCTTCGACGCCGCGGCCGGCCGCCGGGACATCGTCATCCTCGGGTCCACCGGCTCCATCGGCACCCAGGCCATCGACCTCGTCCTGCGCAACCCCGGCCTCTTCCGGGTGACCGCGCTGTCCGCCGCCGGCGGCCGGGCCGAACTCCTTGCCGAGCAGGCCCACCGGCTGCGGGTGGAGAAGGTCGCGGTGGCCCGGGAGGACGCCGTACCGGCCCTCAAGGCAGCGCTGGACGAGCGGTACGGCGCGGAGCCGCAGCCCGAGGTCCTGGCGGGCCCGGACGCGGCCGCCGAGCTGGCCGCCTCCCCCTGCCACACCGTCCTCAACGGCATCACCGGCTCCATCGGCCTCGCGCCCACCCTGGCCGCCCTGGAAGCCGGCCGCACCCTCGCCCTCGCCAACAAGGAGTCGCTGATCGTCGGCGGCCCGCTGGTGAAGAACGTGGCGAAGCCCGGCCAGATCATCCCGGTGGACTCCGAGCACGCGGCCCTGTTCCAGGCGCTGGCCGCCGGAACCCGTGCCGACGTCCGCCGCCTGGTGGTCACCGCCTCCGGCGGCCCGTTCCGCGGCCGCACCCGCGCCGAGCTCGCGTCGGTGACCGTCGAGGACGCCCTCGCGCACCCGACCTGGGCCATGGGCCCGGTCATCACCGTCAACAGCGCCACCCTGGTCAACAAGGGCCTGGAGGTCATCGAGGCGCACCTGCTCTACGACATCCCGTTCGAGCAGATCGAGGTGGTCGTCCACCCGCAGTCCTACGTCCACTCGATGGTGGAGTTCACCGACGGCTCCACGCTCGCCCAGGCCACCCCGCCGGACATGTGCGGACCGATCGCGATCGGCCTCGGATGGCCGAACCGGATCCCCGACGCCGCCCCCGCGTTCGACTGGACCAAGGCCTCCACCTGGGAGTTCTTCCCGCTGGACACCGAGGCGTTCCCGTCCGTGGGCCTCGCCCGGCACGTCGGCGGACTGGGCGGCACCGCCCCCGCCGTGTTCAATGCGGCGAACGAGGAGTGCGTCGAGGCGTTTCTGGCCGGTCGGCTGCCGTTCACAGCAATCATGGATACGGTCGCTGCCGTGGTCGAAGAGCACGGGACACCGGTCGGGGGAACCTCCCTGACCGTCACGGACGTCCTCGAAGCAGAGACCTGGGCCAGGGCCCGGGCCAGGGAGATGGCGGCGAAGGCCGCCGTGGAGGCGCGCGCATGACAGCTTTCATGACGGTGCTCGGCATAGTCATCTTCGTCGTCGGCCTGCTCGTCTCCATCGCATGGCACGAGCTGGGCCACCTCTCCACGGCCAAGCTCTTCGGCATCCGCGTCCCGCAGTACATGGTCGGCTTCGGCCCGACCATCTGGTCGCGGAAGAAGGGCGAGACCGAGTACGGGATCAAGGCCGTCCCGATGGGCGGCTACATCCGCATGATCGGGATGTTCCCGCCCGGCGAGGACGGCAGGGTCACCGCCCGGTCCACCTCGCCGTTCCGCGCGATGATCGAGGACGCGCGGTCGGCGGCGTACGAGGAGCTGCAGCCCGGGGACGAGAGCCGGCTGTTCTACACGCGCAAGCCCTGGAAGCGCGTGATCGTGATGTTCGCCGGGCCCTTCATGAACCTGGTCCTCGCGGTGGCGATCTTCCTCACCACGCTGATGACCTTCGGGGTGAACACCCAGACCACCGTGGTCAGCTCGGTCTCCGACTGCGTCATCCAGCAGAGCGAGAAGCGGGACACCTGCCGGGCCGGGGACCCCGCGGCGCCGGCCAAGGCCGCCGGGCTCAAGCAGGGCGACCGGATCGTCGCGTTCAACGGCAAGGCCGTGGACGACTGGACCGCCCTGCAGAAGGACATCCGGGCCACCGTCGGTCCCGCCACCATCACCGTGGAACGGGCCGGGGCGCGGCTGGACCTCAAGGCGGACCTGATCGAGAACAAGGTCGCCAAGACGGACGGCCGCGGGCGCTACGTCGAGGGCCAGTACGTCACCGCCGGCTTCCTCGGCTTCGCACCGGCCGTCGGCTACGTGGAGCAGTCCTTCGGGCAGTCGGCCACCCGCATGGGCGACATGATGGAGGCGGGCGTGCAGTCGATCATCGACCTGCCCTCGCGGATCCCCGCCCTCTGGGACGCGGCCTTCAACGGTGCCGAACGCGAACCGGACGGCCCGATGGGCATCGTCGGCGCCGCCCGGGTCAGCGGTGAGATCTTCACCCTGGACGTGCCCGCCAAGCACCAGCTGGTGTTCTTCCTGAACCTGCTCGCCGGGTTCAACCTCTCGCTGTTCCTGTTCAACATGCTCCCGCTGCTCCCGCTGGACGGCGGGCACATCGCGGGCGCGCTGTGGGAATCGGTGCGGCGGAACACGGCACGGCTGTTCCGGCGCCCCGACCCCGGGCCGTTCGACGTGGCCAAGCTGATGCCCGTCGCCTACGTGGTGGCCGGTGTGTTCGTCTGCTTCACCGTGCTGGTGATGATCGCGGACGTGGTGAACCCCATCAAGATCACCTGACCGCGTCCCTTCAATACCCGCAAGACGGGGGAGCCGGACACGTTTCGTGTCCGGCTCCCTACGTTCGGGTGGAGCACCCCCCTGCGATGCGGGTCCGGAGCGGGGTGTGGCGTAGTCTCGAAGGCCGGAGCCCGCCGATTTCGGGACCTTCGATCCACACCTTGGGGTTGCACAGCAGATGACTGCCATCTCACTCGGAATGCCGACCGTGCCGACGAAGCTCGCCGACCGACGGGTCAGCCGGAAGATCCAGGTCGGTTCCGTGGCCGTCGGCGGAGACGCCCCCGTCTCGGTCCAGTCGATGACCACGACGCGCACCTCCGACATCGGTGCCACCCTGCAGCAGATCGCCGAGCTCACCGCTTCCGGCTGCCAGATCGTCCGGGTGGCCTGCCCGACCCAGGACGACGCGGACGCACTGTCGGTCATCGCCAAGAAGTCGCAGATCCCGGTGATCGCCGACATCCACTTCCAGCCGAAGTACGTCTTCGCCGCCATCGACGCCGGCTGCGCCGCCGTCCGGGTCAACCCGGGCAACATCAAGCAGTTCGACGACAAGGTCAAGGAGATCGCGAAGGCCGCGAAGGACGCCGGCACCCCGATCCGGATCGGCGTCAACGCCGGTTCCCTCGACGCCCGCCTGCTCAAGAAGTACGGCCGCGCCACCCCCGAGGCCCTGGTCGAGTCCGCGCTCTGGGAGGCGTCCCTCTTCGAGGAGCACGACTTCAGCGACATCAAGATCTCGGTCAAGCACAACGACCCGGTCGTCATGGTCGAGGCCTACCGCCAGCTCGCCGCCCAGTGCGATTACCCGCTGCACCTCGGCGTCACCGAGGCCGGCCCGGCCTTCCAGGGCACCATCAAGTCCGCGGTGGCCTTCGGCGCACTGCTCTCCCAGGGCATCGGCGACACCATCCGGGTCTCGCTGTCCGCCCCGCCGGTCGAGGAGATCAAGGTCGGCATCCAGATCCTGGAGTCGCTCAACCTCCGCCAGCGCCGCCTGGAGATCGTCTCCTGCCCGTCCTGCGGCCGCGCCCAGGTCGACGTGTACAAGCTGGCCGAGGAGGTCACCGCGGGCCTCACCGGCATGGAGGTCCCGCTGCGCGTCGCCGTCATGGGCTGCGTGGTGAACGGCCCCGGCGAGGCCCGCGAGGCGGACCTCGGCGTGGCCTCCGGCAACGGCAAGGGCCAGATCTTCGTCAAGGGCGAGGTCATCAAGACCGTCCCCGAGTCGAAGATCGTCGAGACGCTCATCGAAGAGGCGATGAAGATCGCCGCACAGATGGAGGCCGACGGCATCGCCTCCGGCGAGCCGACCGTCGCCATCGGCGTCTGATCGGCGTCTGACCGGCGTGTGACCGGCGTCCGATTCGCGTCCGATCCGGGTCTGATCCGCGTCCGGTCCGCATCTCGTCCGCGTCCGGCCCACATGAGCACCGGCCCCGGCCCCCCGCAGCGTGCGGGGGGCCGGGGCCTTTTCGTGACCTGCGGTGAGCGGCGTCCGCGCGTCACGCCGGGTAAAGTGCGGAGATCAGCAGATCCGCACGGTGAGGCGCCCACGTGTTGACCCAGACCACCACCAGGGTCCTCGAACCCGGCGACCTCCCCGCCGCGCTCGAGGTACTCGAACGCGACCCGGTGGCGAACGCGTTCGTCACCTCCCGGGTCCAGGTCGCCGGACTCGACCCCTGGCGGCTCGGCGGCGAGATGTGGGGCTGGTACAGCGACGGCGAGCTCCGCTCGCTCTGCTACGCCGGCGCCAACCTGGTCCCCGTCTGCGCCACCCCGGAGGCCGTACGCGCCTTCGCCGACCGGGCCCGCCGCACCGGCCGCCGCTGCTCCTCCATCGTCGGCCCCGTCGAGTCCACCACCCGGCTGTGGCAGCTGCTCGAACCGCACTGGGGTCCCGCCCGGGAAGTCCGGTCCCGCCAGCCGCTCATGGTCACCGAACGGCCGTCCGCCGACATCGCGGCGGACCCGCTGGTCCGGCGCGTCCGGAAGGACGAGATGGACCTGATCATGCCCGCCTGCGTGGCCATGTTCACCGAGGAGGTCGGCGTCTCCCCGCTCGCCGGGGACGGCGGCCTGCTCTACCAGGCCCGGGTCGCCGAACTGGTGACGGCCGGACGCTCCTTCGCCCGGGTCGAGGACGGCAAGGTGGTCTTCAAGGCGGAGATCGGCGCCGCCACCCGGCTGGCCTGCCAGGTCCAGGGCGTGTGGGTGGCACCCGAGTTCCGCGGACGCGGCCACTCCGAGACCGGGATGGCCGCGGTGGTCGAGTACGCGCTGCGCGACGTCGCCCCGGTGGTCAGCCTCTACGTCAACGACTACAACACCGCGGCCAGGGCGGCCTACCGGCGCGTCGGCTTCCGCGAGGTCGGCGCGTTCATGAGCGTCCTGTTCTGACCTGCTCCCCCTTCCGGCCGGCCGGAGTCCGGTCCGAGCCGCTGTTCCCGGCCGGGGACCGCGAAGTAAGGTCGCTGCATGGTGCTGCCCTTCCCCGCCGGTCTGGAGATCGGCCCGCTCGACCTCGCCGCACGCGTCGACGAGGCCCTGCGGGTCCAGGCCGTCGCCTTCGGGCTCAGCGAGGAGGAGATCGGAATCCGGCGCTACATCGTGCAGCGCCACATGACCTGTCCCGGCGCCCGTGCGCTCGGCGCGTTCACCGAGGACGGGGCCCTCGCCGGCTTCGTCTACGGGATGCCCAACGACCGCGGCCACTGGTGGTCCACGATCGTCGAGCCCTACCTGAAGGCCGGCGGCAACGACCACTGGCTCGACGACGCCTTCGCCGTCACCGAACTCCACGTCCACCCCGGCTTCCAGGGGCACGGCGTCGGCCGCGAACTGATCACCCGGCTCACCGGCTCCGCCACCGAGACCCGGTCCATCCTCTCCGCCATCGACACCGACACCCCGGCCCGGGGCCTCTACCGGGCCCTGGGCTACCGGGACCTCGCCCGCCAGGTCCACTTCCCCAGCGCGAGCATGCCCTACGCCGTAATGGGCGCGACACTGCCGTTGCTCCGCCGCTAGCCTCCGGGCATGTCCAACCACCACGAACAGCCCGTCCGGCGGATGTCCACCCTGCTGGCACGGACCCTCCGGGAAGACCCCGCCGACGCCGAGACGCTCAGTCACAAGCTCCTGGTCAGAGCAGGATTCGTCCGCCGCTCCTCCGCAGGGGTGTGGACCTGGCTGCCGCTCGGCAAGCAGGTCCTCGACAACGTCTCCCGCATCGTCCGCGAGGAGATGGACGCCATCGGCGCCCAGGAGGTGCTGCTCCCCGCTCTGCTGCCGCGCGAGCCGTACGAGGTCAGCGGGCGCTGGTCGGAGTACGGGGACCAGCTGTTCCGGCTCAAGGACCGCAAGGGCGCGGACTATCTGCTCGGGCCCACCCACGAGGAGATCTTCACCCTGCTGGTGAAGGACCAGTGCACGTCCTACAAGGACCTGCCGGTGATGCTCTATCAGGTCCAGACGAAGTACCGGGACGAGGCGCGGCCCCGCTCGGGCGTGCTGCGCGGACGCGAGTTCCAGATGAAGGACTCGTACTCCTTCGACGTCAGCGACGAAGGACTCGCGGAGTCCTACCGACTCCACCGCGAGGCGTACGTACGGATCTTCACGCGGCTGGGGCTGGACCACCGGATCGTGTCGGCGGTCTCGGGCGCGATGGGCGGCTCCGCCTCCGAGGAGTTCCTGGCGCCCGCCGCGGCGGGTGAGGACACCTTCGCCTCCTGCGCCGCCTGCGGGTACGCGGCGAACACCGAAGCGGTCTCCCACCCGCTCGGCCGGGCGGAGGGGGCGGCGGCCGGCCACGGTCCGGTGGAGGAGCTCGACACCCCCGACACCCCGACGATCGAGAGCCTGGCGGCGCACCTGGGCGTGCCCGCATCGGCCACCCTGAAGAACCTGCTCGTCAAGGTGGACGGCGAGATCGTGGCGGTGGGCGTGCCCGGCGACCGGGAGGTCGACCTCGGCAAGCTCGGCGAGCAGCTCGCCCCCGCGGTGGTGGAGCTGGTCACGGCCGAGGACTTCACCGGCCGGCCCGACCTGGTGCGCGGCTACGTCGGGCCGCAGGGTCTGGAGAAGGTCCGTTACCTGGCCGACCCGAGGGTGGCGCCGGGCACGGCCTGGATCACCGGCGCGAACCGGCCGGACACGCACGCCCGGAACGTGGTCTGCGGCCGGGACTTCGAGGTGGACCGGTACCTGGACGTGGTCGTGGTCGAGCCGGGCGACCCCTGCCCCGCCTGCGGCGAGGGGCTGTCCCTCGACCGGGCGATCGAGGTGGGCCACATCTTCCAGCTGGGCCGCAAGTACGCGGACGCGTTCGGGCTGGACGTGCTCGGGCCGCAGGGCAAGCCGGTCCGGGTGACCATGGGGTCCTACGGCATCGGGGTCTCGCGGGTGGTCGCCGCGCTCGCGGAACAGACCGCGGACGAGCGGGGGTTGTGCTGGCCGGCCGCGGTCGCGCCGGCCGACGTGCACGTGGTCGCGGCGGGCAAGGCGGCGCAGCAGGAACTGGCGGCGGAGGCGGCGGGTGCGCTGGCCGCTTCGGGGCGGCGGGTGCTGCTGGACGACCGGGCCGGTCTGTCGCCCGGCGTGAAGCTCACGGACGCCGAACTGATCGGGGTGCCGTGGATCCTGGTCGCCGGCCGCCGCGCCGCCGACCGCGTGGTCGAACTCCAGGACCGCCGCACGGGCACCCGCGAGGAACTCCCGCTGGCCGAGGCGGTGTCCCGCCTGACCGCGTAGCTTCCCGGAGGGGCGGGTCGTGGCCGGCTTCGGGTGCGGGGCTCCGGCTGCCGGGCCGGGTTCTGGGTGGCTTCGGGTGCGGGGGCCGGGGGCTCCGGGTGGGGTGTCCGGGACGGCATGATTTACGGCGCGCTGAGCGGCGTCCGGCTGCCTGGCGGCGCGCGCGCCACACATCACGCTTTAGTGTCCCGGACACCCCACCCTCCACCCCCGTCCCCCTCCCGCCCGCCGCGCTTCGGCCCCCGCAGACGGGGACCCCGGGACACCCCCGGCCGACGGCCGTACCCCCTCCGGGCCGAACCCCGCCCACGGGGTCCGGGGCGGAGCCCCGGTTTCGGGATGGGGGTCCCCCCGGACGGAGTCTGGGGGAGGGCGGAGTGGGGTGAGGGGACCGCGCAGCGGCTACGGGCGGGGGTCCGGGGGGACCGGGCTGTCCGCGGGGTCCGGCGGGACGGGCTGATCCGCGGGACCCGCCGGCTCGGCGAGCGCCGCATCGGCGGCCACGCCCGTCGGGGGCTCTGCCGGGGCAGGCGCAGCCGATGGCTCCGCCGGGACCGGCGCGGTGACGGCGGGCGGCGGCGCAGGGTGGGACTGGGCGTCGGTCGCGCGCTCCAGGAAGCGCAGCAGTTCCACCGGGAACGGCAGGACCAGGGTCGAGTTCTTCTCCGCCGCCACCGCCACCACTGTCTGCAGCAGCCGCAGCTGCAACGCCGCCGGCTCCTGACCCATGACCGCCGCCGCCTGCGCCAGCTTCCGCGAAGCCTGCAGCTCGGCGTCCGCGTTGATCAACCGGGCCCGCCGCTCCCGGTCGGCCTCCGCCTGCCGGGCCATCGACCGCTTCATCGCCTCCGGCAGCGACACATCCTTGATCTCGACACGGTCGATCTGGACGCCCCAGCCCACCGCCGGCGAGTCGATCATCAGCTCCAGGCCCTCGTTGAGCTTCTCCCGGTTGGAGAGCAGGTCGTCCAGGTCCGACTTGCCGATGATCGAGCGCAGCGAGGTCTGGGCCATCTGCGAGACCGCGAAGCGGTAGTCCTCGACCTCGATGACCGCGTTCTTCGGGTCCACCACCCGGAAGTAGACCACCGCGTCCACCCGCACGGTCACGTTGTCCCGGGTGATGCCCTCCTGCGCGGGCACCGGCAGGGTGACGATCTGCATGTTCACCTTGTACAGCCGGTCCACGAACGGGATGACCATCGTGAACCCCGGCGATTTGACCTCGTGCCGGAGCCGGCCGAACCGGAACACCAGCCCGCGCTCGTACTGGCGTACCACCCGGGACGCCGCCGCGGAGTAGAGCACGATGGCGGTGCCCGCGGCGACCGCCGCGGTGAGCAGTTCTTCGATGACCATGACGGCCCCCTGCCCGGCCGACCAAGCGGCGGTTCGTGGCTATTCGTGCCTGTTAACCACGTTATTCCCTACAACCAGGCGGCGAATTCCAGGAGCAGCTCCGAGTCACGGTGCCGCCCGGCCGCCAGCGCCCGCAGGCCCGACTCCACCGCCCGGAACACCGTCCAGCCGCGCAGCCGGTCCCGGTCCACCTCCAGAGAGTCCGCCAGTTTGTTCACGCGGCGGCGCGCTCCCGCCGCCCCCGCCGAGGCGGCGACCTGGTCCTCCAGCCGGTCGCGGACCAGCCGGGCCAGGTCGTAGGCCCGCTCCCCGACCACCGGCTCCGGGCCGACCGTCAGCCACGGCGCCCGCTCGCCGGCCAGCACCTTGCCCTGCCGGAAGTTGCCGTGCAGGAGCAGTTCCTCCGGCGGCAGCGCCGTCAGCTCGTCCCGGACCGCGAGGGCCTGGTCGGCCAGGCCCCGCAGCTCCGCCGGAGCGCCCTTCAGCACCGCCGACTGGCGCTGCGTACGTTCCGCCACCGTCTCGAAACCGTGCTCCGCCGGCGGGGCCACCCACAGCCGGCGGACCGTACCGGCCGCCTCCAGCAGCGCCTTCGCCTCCGGCAGCGACCGCAGCGACACCTCCGGCTGGAGCCGTTCCAGCAGCAGGCCGCCGTCCTCGTGCCAGGTGTCCAGCAGGCGTACGGCCCCGAACCCGCCCCAGTGCGCCAGCGCGGCCAGCTCCAGGTCCGGGCGGGCGGCCGGCGGGGCCAGCTTCAGCGCGGCCGGGGTGCCGTCGGGATACCGGACCAGGAGCACCAGGCTGCTCCGGCCGCCCGGAGCCTGGACCCGCTGCATCCGTACCCCGCGCCGGTCCTGCGCCTCTCCGGCGAGGACGGGGAGCCGGTCCAGCCAGTCGTGCTCCGGTGCCGGGTCCGGCTGCTCGCCGAGCGCCCGTACAAGCCGCTCCGGCGGTTCGAAAGCCATGCGTGCGTGGTCCCTTTCAGCTGTGCGGGGCCGATCGCGGTGGTCCCGCTCGTTCGGTCAGCCCAGGGAAGGCTACGCCGACGCCGCGCCAGCGCGCCGCGCGGACCGCCGCCGCGGTCAGTGCGTCGGCGGCCTCCCGGCGCAGCGGGCCGCTCGCCGCCCGCACCAGGTCGGAGTACGCGCCCGCCACCCGGTCCTCGATCCCGGCGGCCAGCCGCTCGGCGTCCTGCGGGCTCCGCAGGTCGAACGGCAGCCGGTACGCCGCCTCCGCCGCCCGCGGTACGCCGCCCAGCCCGCGCACGGTCCGGGCGAGCGCGTCGCGCCGGGCGAGGTGGGCGCCGTGGGCGTCCCGGGCCTCGGCGGCGCGCGGCGCGGCGACACGGGCGCCGATCACCCCGTAGGCGTAGGCGGCCGCGTGCTCCGCGGCGAGGGCGGCCTGGGCCGCCGCGAGGACGTCGGCCGTCATGCCGTGCCTTCCTGGTCGCCGCCCGCGGTCAGCAGGTGGTGGTGGACGATGCCGCAGGCCGCGACCGAGGCCAGCAGCCGGGCCAGCTCCCCGGGCGCCTCGGCGAGCGTGATCGTGCGGGCCTCGGCGAGCGAGCGCTCGGCGACGGCCAGTGAGCCCAGCGCCTCCTCGGCCTTCTGCGGCACGGCCGGGGCGGCCGGCGCACCCGCCGCCGGAGGGGCCACGGGGGAGCGGGTCGCGGAGGGTGAGGGCTTCGCGGACGGGGAAGCCGCGCCTCCGGGCGCGTCCGGCGGGGCGAGGGCCGCCACGTGTGCGGCGACCGCCGCGCGCAGCGGCGCCAGCCGTCCGCCCAGCGCGGGGTGCGCCGCGAGCGTGGCGTCGTAACGTTCCAGCAGCCCCCGGCTGTCCCGGACCGCGGCCTCGCGCAGCCGCCGTTCCGGTGAAACCCCGGCGTGTGCGCCGGGACGCGCGTCGGAATCCGAACAGCCGGTGAGCAGTACGGCGCCCGCCGCCCCGGCCGCGCCGGTGAGCAGGCTTCTTCGCGAAGGAAGGGAGAGGGGCACGGTGGAGTCCTCGGGGACGGGCGGCAGGAAGAACAGCCGGGACGGGCTGTGATCACGGTACCCGGGGGCACGGTCCAAGGGGCGGACGGCAACACCCTCTGCGACCGGATACCCTTTGATCTGACACGCGATCCACGCGACGGAACCACAACAGCACACGCGGCCGAGGAGTCACCCGGATGAGCACCACCCAGAGCGACAGGCTGCGCGGACTGCTGGAACCGCTCGTCGCCGCGAAGGACCTGGACCTGGAAGAGATCGAGATCTCCCGGGCCGGGCGACGGCGGATGCTCCGGATCGTGGTGGATTCCGACGAGGGCGTGGAGCTTGACGCCTGTGCCGAGCTGAGCCGCGAGATCTCCGACAGGCTCGACGAGACCGACGTGATGGGCGAGGACGAGTACGTCCTCGAAGTCAGCTCCCCGGGCGCGGACCGCCCCCTCAGCGAGCACCGTCACTACGTCCGGGCGACCGGCCGCCTCGTGAAGTTCCAGCTGGCCGAAGGCGGGGAATTGATCGCCCGCATCCTCGGCGTGGACGAGGACGGCATGGATCTCGAGGTCCCCGGCGTGAAGGGCCGCAAGGCCACTTCCCGCCGCATCGCCTTCACGGACGTCGCCAAGGCGCGTGTCGAGATCGAGTTCAACCGCAAGGACAAGAAGGAAGAGGAGGCGTAGCCGTGGACATCGACATGAGTGCCCTGCGGGGTCTGGTCCGGGAGAAGGAGATCTCCTTCGACCTGCTCGTCGAAGCGATCGAGTCGGCCCTCCTCATCGCCTACCACCGGACCGAGGGGAGCCACCGGCGCGCCCGCGTCGAGCTGGACCGCACCAACGGGCACGTGGTCGTGTGGGCGAAGGAAGACCCGCAGGATCTGGAAGAGGGCCAGGAGCCCAAGGAGTTCGACGACACGCCGTCGGGCTTCGGCCGGATCGCCGCCACCACCGCCAAGCAGGTGATCCTGCAGCGTCTGCGCGACGCCGAGGACGACCTGACCTTCGGCGAGTTCGCCGGGCGCGAGGGCGACGTCATCACCGGTGTGGTGCAGCAGGGCAAGGACCCCAAGAACGTCCTCGTCGACATCGGCAAGCTGGAGGCCATCCTGCCCGTGCAGGAGCAGGTCCCCGGCGAGGAGTACCCGCACGGCCTGCGCCTGCGCACCTACGTGGTCCGGGTGGCCAAGGGCGTCCGGGGTCCGTCGGTGACCCTGTCGCGCACCCACCCCAACCTGGTGAAGAAGCTGTTCGCGCTGGAGGTCCCGGAGATCGCCGACGGCAGCGTCGAGATCGCCGCGATCGCCCGCGAGGCCGGCCACCGCACCAAGATCGCGGTGCGTTCCACCCGTTCGGGCCTGAACCCGAAGGGCGCCTGCATCGGCCCGATGGGCGGCCGGGTCCGCAACGTGATGGCGGAGCTGCACGGCGAGAAGATCGACATCGTCGACTGGTCGGACGACCCGGCGGAGATGGTGGCGAACGCCCTGTCACCCGCCCGGGTGAGCAAGGTCGAGATCGTCGACCTGGCCGCGCGGTCCGCCCGGGTGACGGTCCCCGACTACCAGCTGTCGCTGGCCATCGGCAAGGAGGGCCAGAACGCCCGCCTCGCCGCCCGGCTCACCGGCTGGCGCATCGACATCCGGCCCGACACCGAGCCCGCGAACGGCGGATCGGCGGAATAAACCGGTACCGGTCCGGGTTGCGGGCCGGTAGACAGGGGTCGCCCGTTCGGCGGCCCGGATGAAGACAACGTCCGTTCGATTTTTCGCCTGAAGGGGTGAGGTCGGTACGGGGAGGTAGACTGAACGTGTCTGGCCGGACGCATGCCCGCGCATGCCCTGAGCGCACCTGCGTGGGGTGCCGGGAGCGAGCGGCCAAGAACGATCTGCTGCGCATCGTGGCGGTCGGGGACGAATGTGTTCCCGACCCTCGCGGTACGCTGCCCGGCCGGGGTGCGTACCTGCACCCTGCCGTGGTCTGCCTCGACCAGGCGGTGCGCCGCCGGGCGTTCCCCCGGGCCCTTCGGGTCCAGGGAGCCGTCGGGACCGCCGCGCTGCGGACGGTCATCGAGGCGACACCGTAAGAAGGAAGTACGGCACGGAAACCCCGTGCGGTCAGGTACCTCGCGAGTTGGAAGTAGGTCGAGATTGCGATGAGCACTCGATGAGTACGCGATGAGTACGCCCATGAAGTAGCGACGGTCCGGCGGTAACCCGGACCTAAAAGGAGCGAAGTGGCTAAGGTCCGGGTATACGAACTCGCCAAGGAGTTCGGGGTTGAGAGCAAGGTCGTCATGGCCAAGCTCCAAGAACTCGGTGAATTCGTCCGTTCGGCGTCCTCGACGATCGAGGCGCCCGTTGTACGCAAGCTGACCGACGCGTTGCAGGGTCCCGGCGGTGCCGGCAAGACCGCTGCGAAGCCCGGTGCGCCCCGCAAGGCGACGCCTGCGAAGCCCGCTGCGCCGTCCCCGGCGACCGCGGCACGTCCTGCTGCCCCGAAGCCCGGCGCCCCGGCCCCCAAGCCGGCCGCAGCCGAGGCTCCGTCCGTCAGCGCCCCGGTGACCCCGGCCACTCCCGGCCCGCGTCCCGGTCCCAAGGCTCCGGCCCCGAAGCCCGCTCCGGCGGCTCCGGCCCCGGTCGCGGCCGAGTTCCAGGCACCGCCGTCGGCTCCGGCCGCCCCGGCGCGTCCTTCCGCGACCCCGGGCCCGCGCCCGGCCGCGCAGCGTCCCGCCGCGCCCGGCGCCCGTCCCGGCGCGCCGCGCCCGGGTGGCGCCCCCGGCGCCCAGGCCCCCCGTCCGGGTGGCTCGCAGGCCCCGCAGGCCCCGCGTCCGGGTGCCCGTCCGGCCGGCCCGCGTCCGGGCAACAACCCCTTCACGTCCGGTGGCTCCACCGGCATGGCCCGTCCGCAGGCTCCGCGCCCGCAGGGCGGCCCGCGTCCGGGTGCCCCGGGTACAGGCCAGGGCGGCCCGCGTCCGCAGGGCGCCGGCCAGGGCGGTCCCCGTCCGCAGGGTCCCGGCCAGGGCGGTCAGCCCGGTGGGCGGCCTTCTCCGGCCGGCATGCCGCGCCCCCAGGGCGGCCCGCGTCCCGGTCCGGCCGGTCCGGGCGGTAACCGTCCGAACCCGGGCATGATGCCGCAGCGTCCCGCTGCCGGCCCGCGTCCGGGCCCCGGCGGCCGCGGTCCCGGTGGCCCCGGTGGCCGTCCGGGTGGTCCCGGCGGTGCCGGCGGCGGTCGTCCCGGCTTCGCCGGTCGTCCGGCCGGTCCGGGCTCGCGCCCGGCAGGCGGCGGCGGCTTCGGCGGCCCGCGTCCCGGCGGCGGCGGCTTCGGCGGCGGTCCTGCCGGTGGCGGCGGCGGTCGTCCCGGTGGCTTCGGCGGCCGTCCCGGCGGCCCCGGCGGCCGTGGTGGCACGCAGGGCGCCTTCGGCCGTCCCGGCGGCCCGGCCCGTCGCGGCCGCAAGTCGAAGCGGCAGAGGCGCCAGGAGTACGAGGCCATGCAGGCCCCGTCCGTGGGCGGCGTGATGCTGCCCCGCGGCAACGGCGAGACCATTCGCCTGTCGCGCGGTGCGTCGCTCACCGACTTCGCGGAGAAGATCAACGCCAACCCGGCGTCGCTCGTCGCCGTGATGATGAACCTGGGCGAGATGGTCACGGCCACCCAGTCCGTGTCGGACGACACGCTGGAGATGCTGGCCCAGGAGATGAACTACACCGTCCAGGTCGTCAGCCCGGAGGAGGAGGACCGCGAGCTGCTCGAGTCCTTCGACATCGAGTTCGGCGAGGACGAGGGCGGCGAGGAGTTCCTCGTTGCGCGTCCGCCGGTCGTGACCGTCATGGGTCACGTCGACCACGGTAAGACCCGACTCCTGGACGCGATCCGCAAGACCAACGTGGTCGCGGGCGAGGCCGGTGGCATCACCCAGCACATCGGTGCCTACCAGGTCTCCACCGAGGTGAACGACGAAGAGCGTCGCATCACCTTCATCGACACCCCGGGTCACGAGGCGTTCACCGCCATGCGTGCCCGTGGTGCCAAGTCCACCGACATCGCGATCCTGGTGGTCGCGGCCAACGACGGCGTCATGCCGCAGACCATCGAGGCGCTCAACCACGCCAAGGCTGCGGACGTCCCGATCGTGGTCGCGGTCAACAAGATCGACGTCGAGGGTGCCGACCCGGTCAAGGTGCGCGGTCAGCTGACCGAGTACGGCCTGGTGGCCGAGGAGTACGGCGGCGACACCATGTTCGTCGACATCTCCGCCAAGCAGGGTCTGCACATCGACTCCCTGCTGGAGGCCGTCGTCCTCACCGCCGACGCCTCGCTCGACCTGCGGGCCAACCCGGAGCAGGACGCGCAGGGTATTGCGATCGAGTCGCACCTCGACCGCGGCCGCGGTGCCGTCTCCACCGTCCTGGTGCAGCGCGGTACCCTCCGCATCGGCGACACGATGGTCGTCGGCGACGCGTACGGCCGTGTCCGCGCGATGCTCGACGACAAGGGCAACAACGTCGAGGAAGCGGGTCCGTCGACCCCCGTCCTGGTCCTGGGTCTCACCAACGTCCCCGGCGCCGGCGACAACTTCCTGGTCGTCGACGAGGACCGTACGGCCCGCCAGATCGCCGAGAAGCGCGCGGCGCGCGAGCGCAACGCCAACTTCGCCAAGCGGGTCCGCCGGGTCTCCCTCGAGGACCTCGACAAGGTGCTCAAGGCCGGTCAGATCCAGGAACTCAACCTCATCATCAAGGGCGACGCGTCCGGTGCGGTCGAGGCCCTGGAGTCCTCCCTGCTCCAGCTCGACGTCGGCGAAGAGGTCGACATCCGGGTCCTGCACCGCGGCGTCGGTGCGGTCACGGAGTCCGACATCGACCTGGCGATGGGCTCCGACGCCATCGTCATCGGCTACAACGTCCGTGCGGCCGGCCGTGCCGCGCAGATGGCGGAGCGCGAGGGCGTCGACGTCCGGTACTACTCGGTGATCTACCAGGCCATCGAGGAGATCGAGGCGGCCCTGAAGGGTCTGCTCAAGCCGGAGTACGAAGAGGTCGAGCTGGGTACGGCGGAGATCCGCGAGGTCTTCCGCTCGTCCAAGCTGGGCAACATCGCCGGTGTCCTGGTCCGCTCGGGCGAGGTCAAGCGCAACACCAAGGCGCGCCTGCTGCGCGACGGCAAGGTCGTTGCGGAGAACCTCACCATCTCGGGCCTGCGCCGCTTCAAGGACGACGTCACCGAGATCCGCGAAGGCTTCGAGGGTGGTATCAACCTCGGAAACTTCAACGACATCAAGATCGACGACGTCATCGCGACGTACGAGATGCGCGAGAAGCCGCGCGTCTGAGCGGTTGCCTTGTGACCGGGGCCGGTCGGCGGAATTTCCGTCGATCGGCCCCGGCCGTTGCGTGTACGGTTCTGGTGTCCCTGCCGAGCGACGGCCGGCAGGTCACCGAACCCGAACCGGCGGGAGATCCGGCACCGCATGTACGTGGGGACTCTGTCCTTCGACCTGCTCCTCGGCGATGTGCATTCGCTGAAGGAGAAACGCTCCGTTGTCCGACCCATCGTCGCCGAGCTCCAGCGCAAGTTCTCCGTGAGCGCGGCCGAGGTGGGCGACCAGGACCTCCACCGCAGGGCCCGGATAGGGGTCGCGATGGTGTCCGGGGACGCCGGATTCCTGTCGGACGTGCTCGACCGCTGCGAGCGGCTGGTCGCGGCACGTCCGGAAGTGGAGCTGCTGTCCGTGCGACGGCGCCTCCACGGTGATGATGACTGATTGTTTGCTTGACCTGCAGCTCGTCTGCAGAAGGAAATGAAGGAGACGGACCAGTGGCCGACAACGCGCGGGCGAAGAAGCTGGCGGACCTCATCCGGGAGGTGGTCGCCCAGAAGCTGCAGCGGGGTATCAAGGACCCGCGCCTCGGTACGCACGTGACGATCACCGACACCCGGGTCACCGGCGACCTGCGGGAGGCCACGGTCTTCTACACGGTCTACGGCGACGAGGAGGAGCGGGCGGCCGCGGCGAAGGGACTGGAGAGCGCCAAGGGCATCCTGCGCTCGGCGGTCGGCCAGGCGGCGGGCATCAAGTTCACGCCCACCCTGACCTTCGTCGCCGACGCCCTGCCGGAGAACGCCCGGACCATCGAGGACCTCCTCGACCGGGCCCGTGCCTCCGACGAAGAGGTGCGCCAGGCGTCCTCGGGCGCCACCTACGCCGGCGACGCCGACCCGTACAAGAAGCCCGGCGAGGACGACGCAGCCGAATGAGCAAGCACGTATCCACCACGCCGGACGGCCTTGTCATCGTCGACAAGCCGTCCGGCTTCACTTCGCACGACGTGGTCGCCAAGATGCGCGGCATGGCCAAGACCCGCCGGGTCGGCCACGCCGGCACCCTCGACCCGATGGCCACGGGCGTCCTCGTCCTGGGCGTCGAGAAGGCGACCAAGCTCCTCGGCCACCTCGCGCTGACCGAGAAGGAGTACCTCGGCACGATCCGGCTCGGCCAGGACACCCTGACCGATGACGCCGAGGGCGAGATCACCTCGTCCGCGGACGCCTCCGGGATCAAGCGCGAGGACGTGGACGAGGGCATCCGCAAGCTGACCGGCGAGATCATGCAGGTCCCGTCCAAGGTCAGCGCCATCAAGATCAACGGCGTGCGGTCCTACAAGCGCGCCCGCGAGGGCGAGGAGTTCGAGATCCCGGCCCGCCCGGTCACCGTCTCGTCCTTCCACGTCTACGACATGCGCGAGGCCACCGCCGAGAACGGCACCCCGGTGGTCGACCTGGTCGTCTCCGTGGTCTGCTCCAGCGGTACCTACATCCGGGCGCTGGCCCGCGACCTCGGCGCCGACCTCGGCGTCGGCGGGCACCTGACCGCGCTGCGGCGCACCCGGGTCGGCCCGTACAAGCTGGACAAGGCCCGCACCCTGGACCAGCTCCAGGAGGAGCTGACCGTGATGCCGATCGCCGACGCGGCGGCCGCGGCCTTCCCCCGCTGGGACCTCGACGGGCGCCGCGCGTCGCTGCTGACCAACGGGGTCCGGCTGGAGATGCCGGAAGAGTACGAGCCCGGGAAGACCGTGGCGGTGTTCGGCCCGGAGGGCCGGCTGCTCGGCCTGGTCGAGAGCAAGTCGGGCAAGGCGAAGTCCCTCGCGGTCTTCGCGTAGCGACCGCCCCGCGCCTTTGACGTGGAGCGGTGAGCGCATGTGGTCCGCCGAGGCCGGACTGCTGCTCACCGCTCCACGACCCCCCTCGCTGTAGGTCTCTATCCATCTGGAGGCCGATATTCACCCGCACGAGCAGGCGCTCGGAGTGAACCGAGGGAGCACAGGGGGGCGCGTTCGGCGCACACGCTTTCCGCGCTGATCTTCACGGACCTACGGTCGTCCCATGAAGGGCACGGGGGACCAGGCGGAACCGCTGGTCAGGATCTGCGACCCGGGGGGCCGCCCGCGGGGGTGCGGCTTCGTGGCCGACGACCGCGGCACCCTGATCACCGGCCACGAGGTCGTGGCCGGTCTGGACCGGCTGGTCCTGCACGGCCCAGGGGGCAGCACCCGTACGGTCGGCGCGGACGCGGTCACCCCGCTGGCGGAGGCCGGGCTGGCGCTCGTACGGACGGCGGGGCCGGACGGGGCGGCCGGGCTCGGGGCGGCGCCGCTTCCGGTGACGGCGCGGGAGCGGGTCGAGGCCGGGACGTACGTACGGCTGTACGCGCGGGGCCGGCGGCAGGCCAGGGTGCTGGCGGACGCCGAGGTCCTCTACCGCACGGCGGACGGCACCCACCGGCTGGGCACCGCGCTGGAGCTGGCCATCGGCACCGACGGCATGGACGCGCTGAGACTGGGCGGCGAGGCGTGCGGCGGGCCCGTCCTGGACGCGGCCACCGGAGCGGTGCTCGCGGTCGTGGGCACCGCCCTGGAGGCGGAACACCGCTCCGGCGGCTTCGCGATCCCGCTGCGCCCCGCCGCGGAGGCCGATCCGTACGGGCCGCTGGCCGCGCTGCTGGCCCGGAACGCGGAAACCGTCCCCGCCCACGGCCCCGACCTCAACCTGGCCGCCGTGCTCCGGCTCGCGAACGGGTCGCCACGGCCCGGCCGGACGGTGGGGAAGCCGACGGAGCCGGGGCGGGCATTGGGGCCGGCGGAGCCGGTGGTGCGGGCGGGGACGGTGGGCGCGGTCGACGCGTTCCTGGCCTCGTCCGCCGTGGTGCTCGCCCTGGTCGGCGAACCGGGTTCGGGCCGCAGCACGGAACTCGCCGCGCTGCACGCCCGCCGGTCCCGGGGGCCGTCCCCCGCACCGGTGATCCGGCTCCGAGGCTCGGACCTCGCCCCGTCGGACACCTCACTGGTCCAGGCGCTGACCCGCGGTACGGGCGGCGGCGCGGGCGGGACGGGCGCCGGGGGCGGGGCAGCAGCCGGGGTCGAGGAGATCGCCCGGGTGGCCGACGACGCGGGGCGCGGCCTCGTCGTCCTGCTCGACGCGCCCGAGGAGATGCCGTCCCGGCTCGCCCGCCGGCTCGCCGAGTGGACCGCCGCCACGGCCGCCTGGCTCCGCCGGAACCGGGTGCGGCTGGTCCTCGCCACCCGGCCCGAGTTCTGGGAGCGGGCCGAGGGGTTCCACCCGGACGGCAGCGCCGTCACCCACCTGCTCGGCGATCTCACCTCCGCCGAGGCGCGGCTCGCCCGGGACCGGTACGGGATCCCCGCCGAGGCCCTGTGCGCGGCGGACCGCCGGCACCCGCTCACCCTGCGGCTGCTGGCCGAGGTGCGGGAGGCCGGGGTCACGGCCGGCCGGCCCGGCCGCGCCGAGGTGTTCGAAGCCCACCTCGACCTCGTGTGCCTGCGCGCGGCGAGCCGGCTGTGGGGCGGCGACCCCGGCCGCAACGCCCCGGGCCCCGCCGTGCGCCGGATGGCGGTCCGCATCGCCGGGCGGGTGCACGAGGCCGCACGCCACTGCCTGGGGCCGGGCCAGGGGATGCTGGACGAGGCCGCCTTCGCCGCGCTCTTCCCGCCCGGCACCGGCTGGGCGGAGGCGGTACTCGCCGAGGAGCTCTTCGTACCGGCCGGGGCCGGCCACCGGTTCGCCCACGAGGAGTTCGCCGACTGGCTGATGGCCTCTCACCTGGACCTCTCCGCCGCGCTCGACACCCTGGTCCGCACCGGCCCGACCGTACCGCGGCACCGCGTCGGCCCCGTTCAGGAAGCCCTCCTCATGCTGGCCCCGGCGGCCCGCGCCGAGCACCTCACCACCCTGCTCCGGTCGCTGACCGCCCAGGCGTCCGGTCCCGCGGGCGGTCCGGGCGGTCCGGGCGGCGCGGGCGGGGAGCGGGCCTGGTGGGCCGCGCGGCTGATCCGCGGGACCCTCCTCCGGCTGCCCGACGCGCTTCCCTGCCTCGATCTGCTGCACGCGCTCGCCGCGTACGTCTCCCGCACCGGTCCCGACGGTGATGCCGGTCCCGACTGTGCTCCCGGTCCCGACGGTGTTCCCGGCTCCGACGGTGACGCCGGTCCCGACGGTGCTTCCGGTCCTGACCGTGATCCCGGCTCCGGCACGGGCGGCGGGACGGGCCGAACCGAGCGCGGCGACGGTTTCGACGCCCGCTTCTGGAGCCGGCTGCGGTTGCCCGAAGCCGAACGGATGGATCTGCTGCGCCGCCTGCTCCCCGCCGAACTCGGCTGTCTCGACGCGGCCGTGCGCAGGCTGCGCAGGGATCCGCCGCGGGTACAGCCGTTGCTCTGCGACTGGTTCGCCGACGAGCGGAGGTTGCGGGGTCGGCCCGGCGCCACCGTGGCCGCCGCCGCGCAGGCACTGCTGCACACCCACCGCCGGCTCGCACCCGACGCGCTCACCGAGGCGCTGGTCTCCGCGGCGCACCCGCGCGCGGACGAACTGCTCGCCGTACTGGCCGAGGAGGAACCCGCCCCGATGGCCCGGGCCGTGGAGCGCTGGGCCCGGGACCCGCGCCCGGAGCGCCGGGTCGCGGCCGCCGCATACGGTCCGGCCGCTGCCGCTGCCGCTGCCGCTGCCGCTGCCTCGGTCGCCTCGGTTGCGGTCGCAGTGCCGGCGGCCGTCGCCGGTCCTCCCGCCGCCGTGGCGGCGGACCCGGCCGACCGGTCCCTGTTCCGCCGCGCCGCACTCGCCCTGCTGGACCGCACCGGGGAGGCAGGTCTGCACGGCCCCGCCCTCGGCATGCTGCTCCACGATCCGGAGACCCGGGAGGCGCACGTGTCCCGCGCGCTGACCTGCCCCGGGGTGCCCCCGAAGGCTCTGGTGGCCGCCGCCGACGCGCTGCCCGGCCGTACCGCTGAGGTGCTCGGCGCCCTGCGGGCCCGGGCCGACGGACGGGTGCTTCCGGCGCTGGCCGAGCTGACCTCGCCCGGGGCCGCCGCCCACGCCGCCGTCCTCGTACGCGAGCACACCGAACGGCACCCCGGGGACGCTCCGCACGCGGCCGCGTACGTCGACCGGGTGCTGGAACGGGGACCGGTCACCGCCGACGCGCTCCGCCGGCTCACCGACGGCCTGCTCCTGGGCGCCGAAGGGGTCCGGGCCGCCCTCGCCGGCGTCCTCGGCGAGGCCGGCGCACCGGCGACGAGGCCCCTGCGCGGAGAGTTGCTCGACCGGCTCCTGGGGGCCGAGACGGAACCGGCCGTGCTGGGCGAGCTGCTCGGCGCGGTCGCGCGCGCCACCGTGGAACGGGGCGAGCGCCACACCCGCGAGCTGGTGCGGCGCACCGGCCGCCGGTTGCTCGCCGTGCCCGGCGGCGCGGCGGAGTTCGAACGGCGGACCGTCCGCCTGGCCCGGGAACACCCGCCCTTCGGCCGGCTGATCGCCCACTGGCTGCGCGAGGAACCGCGGGAGGCGTCGGCGCTCCTGGGCCCGAGCGGCCGGCACACCGTCGAGGCGCTGGGCGCCCGGACCGTCGTCGTCCCGCGGTGTTCTCCCGATACCGATGCGGGTCCCCGCCCGGCGGCATGGCAGTCTTAGACCTGCAATCTTCTACTACGCACACAACACGGGTTCGGGCGAGGAGCGGTCACAGTGCAGCGCTGGCGTGGCTTGGAGGACATCCCCCAGGACTGGGGACGCAGCGTCGTCACCATCGGCTCCTACGACGGTGTGCACCGCGGCCACCAGCTGATCATCGGCCGGGCCGTGGAGTGGGCCCGCGCGCTCGGTGTCCCGGCCGTGGTCGTCACCTTCGACCCGCACCCGAGCGAGGTCGTCCGCCCCGGCAGCCACCCGGCGATGCTCGCCCCGCACCACCGGCGTGCCGAACTGATGGCCGAGCTGGGTGTGGACGCGCTGCTGATCCTGCCCTTCACCGCCGAGTTCTCCCAGCTGTCCCCGGCCGACTTCATCGTGAAGGTGCTGGTCGACAAGCTGCACGCGCGCGGCGTCATCGAGGGTCCGAACTTCCGCTTCGGCCACAAGGCCGCCGGGAACGTGGAGTTCCTGACCGAGCTGGGCGCCACCTACGACTACCAGGTCGAGGTCCTCGACCTGGTCGTGCGCGGCGAGGCGGGCGGCGGCGAGCCGTTCTCCTCCACGCTGGCGCGCCGGCTGGTCGCCGAGGGCGACGTCGAGGGCGCGGCCGAGATCCTCGGACGCCCGCACCGCGTCGAGGGCGTCGTGGTGCGCGGCGCGCAGCGCGGCCGCGAACTGGGCTACCCGACCGCGAACGTCGAGACCCTCCCGCACACCGCGATCCCGGCCGACGGGGTGTACGCGGGCTGGCTCACCGCGGACGGCGAGCGCATGCCGGCGGCCATCTCGGTCGGCACCAACCTGCAGTTCGACGCGACCGAGCGGACCGTCGAGGCGTATGCGATCGACCGCGTGGGGCTGGACCTGTACGGGCTGCACGTCACGGTGGACTTCCTCGCGTACGTGCGGGGCATGGCGAAGTTCGACTCCCTGGAGGGGCTGCTCGACGCCATGGCCGACGACGTCAAGCGGGCGCGCTCGCTGACGGAGGCTTACGACTCGGGCGCGGCGCGCACCACGGGCTGACCGGTCCGCGGGCCTGCGCGCCCACGGTCCGACGGGCGAGGGCCCGTACCGTCCCACAGGGACGGTACGGGCCCTCGGCGTTTCGGTGCGCCCGGTGCGCCGGTGCTACTGCTGCGCCTGCCGGGGGTCCTGGCGCGGATCCTGCGGCGGCTGCTGCGGCCGGCCCTGACCGGGCTGGGGCTGCGGCTGGGGCTGCGCGTACGGCGGCTGCCCCGGGTGGCCGGGCTGCCCCGGCTGCTGCGGGTACGGCTGCTGCGGGTACGGCTGCGGGTAGGGCTGCGGCTGGGGCCGGCCGTACGGCTGCTGGGGCTGCGGCTGCGGGTACGGCTGCCCGTACGGCTGCTGCGGTTGGCCGGGCTGGTGTTGACCGGGCTGGGGCTGGCCGGGTTGCGGCTGCCCCGGCTGCGACCAGTGTCCGCGCGCCTGCTGGGCCCGTACGAAGTCCTCTGCGACCAGCGCCGACAGGTTGAAGTACGCCTCGCGGGTCTTCGGCCGCATCATGTCGAGGTCGACCTCGGCACCGGCGGAGAGGTGCTCGTCGAACGGCACCACGACCACACCGCGGCAGCGGGTCTCGAAGTGCTGCACGATGTCCTCGACCTTGATCATCTTGCCGGTCTCGCGGACCCCCGAGATGACGGTGAGGGAACGGGAGACCAGGTCGGCGTAGCCGTGCGCGGAGAGCCAGTCCAGGGTGGTGCTCGCGCTCGACGCGCCGTCCACGGACGGGGTCGAAATGATGATCAGTTGATCGGCCAGGTCCAGGACCCCGCGCATGGCGGAGTAGAGCAGCCCGGTGCCCGAGTCGGTGAGGATGATCGGGTACTGGCGGCCGAGGGTCTCGATCGCGCGCCGGTAGTCCTCGTCGTTGAAGGTGGTCGAGACGGCCGGGTCCACGTCGTTGGCGATGATCTCCAGGCCGGAGGGGGCCTGGGAGGTGAACCGCCGGATGTCCATGTAGGAGTTCAGGTACGGGATGGCCTGGACGAGGTCGCGGATGGTGGCGCCGGTCTCGCGGCGCACGCGGCGGCCCAGGGTGCCGGCGTCCGGGTTCGCGTCGATCGCGAGGATCTTGTCCTGGCGCTCGGAGGCGAGGGTGGCGCCCAGGGCGGTGGTCGTCGTGGTCTTGCCGACACCGCCCTTGAGGCTGATGACCGCGATGCGGTAGCAGGACAGCACGGGGGTGCGGATCAGCTCCAGCTTGCGGCGGCGCTCCGCCTCGGCGGCCTTGCCGCCCAGTCGGAAGCGCGAACCGCCGCCGGAGGCGGGCCGGTTGCTCTTGGGCTTCTGCTTGTTGCGCAGCAGGCGGTCGGAGGAGAGCTCCACGGCCGCGGTGTAGCCGAGCGGCGCACCGCCGCCGGGCGCGCCCTGGTAGCGGGGGTCGTGCGGGGCGGGGCCGGCGGGGGCACCGGGGCCTGCGGGACCTGCACCGGGGCCTGCCGGGCCGGCACCGGGACCGCCGACGCCGTAGGGACCGGCCTGGGCGCCGGGGAAGCCCTGGGCGCCCGGTCCGTCCGGAGTGCCGGGGCCGCCCGGTCCGGCGGGGCCGTCGGTCTGCGGCTGCCACGGCCCGCCGAGCCGGGGATCGCCCAGGGGCTGCTGGTAGGGCTGGGCCGGGTGCTGGGGGTCCGTCGCCGAAGGGGCGGGTGTGCCCGCCGGGGCACCGGACTGCGCACCCCAGGGTGCGCCCGTTTGCGGTGCCTGCGGCTGCGGGTCCTGCGGGAACCCGTACCCGCCGGGCTGCTGCGCGCCGGGCTGTGCCTGCGGGTGCTGCGGGTGCTGCTGCGGCGGGAATCCGTACCCGGCCGGAGGGGCCTGCGGCTCCGGCTGTGCGGCCTGCGGCTGTTGCGGCTGCACCGGCGGGAAGTCGTACCCGACGGGGGCGGCCTGCGGCTCCGGCTGTGCCGGCTGCGCCTGCGCGTGCTGGGGCTGCACCGGCGGGAACCCGTAGCCGGCCGGGGCGGCCTGAGGCTGCGCCGGCGGGAAGCCGTACCCCGCGGGGGTCTGCGGCGCGGCGGGCGGGAAGTCGGGTGCGTCCGTCCCGGCCGGGGCGTCCGGCCTGCGGTCCTCCGGCTCCGCGCCGGACGCGGCAGCGGTGAACACGGGGGCGGACGCGGGAGGTTCGTCCTGCGGTTCGGGGGCGCCCCACGGCTGCGGGCCCGTACCGGCCGCAACGGGGGCCTCCGGCCCGGCGGCGGAGCCGTCGCCCGCGGGAAGGGGAGGCAGGGCGTCGGCGGGCTCGGGCTCACCGGCGTCCCCGGGCCACACCGGAGCGGGGGCGGGCTGGCCGGCGGTCGCGTCGGCCGGGAAGGCGGGCAGCGGGGTCCCGTTCGGCGGGGTCGCCGTGTAGGAAGTACCGGCGATCGCGGGGAACTCGGCCAGAGCCGCCCCGGCCTCATGGCCGGACGCCCCGTTCTCGGGCATCACGGGCGTCACGGGCGGTGCCACGGGCACGGCAGGCGCTTCGGTGAACGCCTCGGCGGCGTCGGCACCGGTCACGTCCCGGTACGGGTCGCTGTCCGGAGCCGCCGATGCACCCGGCTCCACCACGGGCACACCGGAGCCCTCGGCCGGCGCCGGGAAGGCAGGGATACCCCCTGCGGGGGACACGCTCGGGTACGGCGTCCCGCTTGCGGGGGACAGTCCGGCGGCTGCGGCCTCGCCGCCGACGGGCGCGCCCTGCTGCGGGATTCCGCCGAACGGGGTCGTGGCGTACCCCCCGGGCACGTCGGCCGGGGACGGTACGGGAGGGACAACTCCCGCGGGGGACACGCTCGGGTACGGCGTCCCGCCTGCGGGGGACAGTCCCGCGTCGCCACCCGCAGCCGGGCCGTCCGCGGGCGCGCTCTGCTGGGGGATTCCGCCATGCGGGATCGCCGTGTACCCCCCGGGTACGTCGGTCGGCGGGGGTACGGGCGTACCCGCGGCGGGGGAGCCGGCCGGGAACGGGGTCCCGCCCGCGGGGAACGCCCCCGCGGCCTCGCCACCCGCGTACGGGGCGCCGTACGGCGCGGACACGCCGGGCGCGGAGGCAGGGGCTGGTACGGGAGTGTTACCTCCTGCGGGGGAGGCGGCCGGGAACGGGGTCACGCCCGCGGGGGACACCGCGCCGGACTCTCCACCCCCGGGAGCGGCCTGGTACGGAGCCTGCTCCGCCGGCCGTGCCGGCGGGACCGGCCGGGTCGTGGACGGTGCGGACACGTCGTCGGGGCGGTGCGGCTCGAAGCCGCTGCCCGCCGGGAGGTCCGGCACCGCCGCGGCCGACGCGTTCTGCGTGTACCAGGCCGGCGGGGTGTAGTCGATGGTGAACTCGCCCGTCAGCTCGGGCTCCGCGTCGGACTGATCGTCCGTCGGGACGTCCCACGCCCCGCCGCGGCTCTCGTTCCGATCGCCGTTCACTTCGTCCTCCTGGTCTGGCCGGGTCCTGGGTCCCGATCCGCCGTTCAAGCCGTTCGGGCGCCCGCACGAGACGACGCGCCCACGGTCAGCCTAATGGCGCGGCCGCCCGGTGCCGGGAAGCAGGGCACGTCCGCACAGTCCCTCCCCACCCGGATCCCGTACGCGCATCGCGGATCCGTACCCAAGTCCTACCCCGACCCCGTGCGGCCTCCCGCCCGCCGCGCCGCCCGCCACCGCGGTCGTGCGCGCGACCGGCCGACCGCACCGGGCAGCAGGCGTAACGGGAGGCAGCCGCACCCGGGAGGCAGCCGCACCGGGCAGCAGCCGCACCGAGGGGTCGGCCACCCCGGACGTCCCGTTCGCCGACCCTCCGTCAGTCGATGCGCCGTGCCGGGCCCAGCAGTCCCGACTCCGCCTCCGTGCCCTGGGTCATCACGAACTGGCGGTCGCGTCCGGTGCACCACAGGGTCACGCCGTCGCCCAGGGTCGGCAGGGACTCCACCGCGGCCCGCGGCAGGTTCATCAGGCGGCCTATCTGCTCCGCCTCGTCCGGGGACACCCGCTGCACCCCGACCAGCGAGGACTGCCGCAGCAGCCGCGGTGCCGTGGGACTCAGATAGGGGAGCAGGGTGAGCACCGACTGCCAGGGGCCGGCCACCACGCGCCCGCGCGGCGGCCGCATCCCGCAGTCCCGGATGACCAGGACCGGGCTGCCCGCCGAGGCGCCCTGCGGCGGGACCCGGCCCACCTCGTGCAGGGTCACGCACTGCTGGCCGCCGCCCGCGGCCTGCGCCAGCGCGGACCACACCTGGGACCGGCCGGTCTCCACCGCGATCCGTGCGCCCGTCGCCGCCGCCCGCAGCGCCAGCACCTGTGCCGTCCACAGGCCACCGATGAGCGTCACCTCGTACGGGGTCGGCCGGTTGACGCCGAGCACCGCGGAACGGCCCTCTGAGTCGACCCCGATGACCACCCCGTCGTCACCCACCGGCACGGCCAGCGCGTCCAGGTCCGCCGCGGCCATGGTGTGCCGCTCGCGCCGCGGACCCAGCAGCCCGTACCCGATCCGTCCGGAACCGGCTCCGGCGCCGGAACCGGAGCCCGGCCCGCGGCCGGAGTCGGTGCCGGCCCCCGGTCCGGCTCCCGCTCCCGCCTCACGCCCGGAGCCGGAACCGCCGGCCCCCGGCACACCCGTCGAGCCCCTCGCACCCCGCCCCGCACGCACTCCGCGCCCCTCGCGGCCATCACGCCTGTCGCGCCCGTCGCGCCCGTCGCGCCCACCACGTACCACGCTCATCGCGCACCTCCCAGCGGCAGCGACGCCAGCAGCCCCGGCAGTTGCTCGCGGTCGAGCCGGACCAGGCCGGCCTTGATCCCGCGCGCCGTCCGCTCCAGTTCCCGCCGTGCCGCCACCAGTTCCTCGTCGCTCCGGCCGGTGACCCGCACGTGCCCGCTCACCGTCACCCCGTGCCGGTCGGCCGGGGCCAGCGTCAGGCTGAAGTTCGTCGCCAGCGCGGGCAATGACGTGAGCAGTGCCACGAACTGCGGCAACGGCGCGGACCCGCCGCCCAGTTCGGGCCAGCGGGACAGCCAGTAGGTGGTGTGCCGCCGGTCGTCGCACCGCCAGACCCGCGCCGTCTCCTCGGTGCGCCGTCCGGTGCTCGTGGACCGGCCGGCCTGGGTGATGGCCATCGGGTTGGCGCAGGTGGACGTCGCCAGCGCCGAGGTCAGTTCCTGTTCGGTCAGCACGGTCGCCCGGAAGCCCGCTCCGGCCAGCCGGCTGGCGAGCTGGTCGGCCACCCGCACCACGCACCGCTGCGCGCCGGTCAGGCCGCCGCCGCGCGCGGCCACCGCCTCCGGGCACAGCTCCGGGTCCAGCTTGAGCGCCACCCAGGTCAGCCGGACCGCCGGAGTCCCGGTCCGGGCCTGCAGGGGCGCGTAGTTGCGCGCGGCCATCGACTGCGCCGGCAGGTGCGGGGCGGGCGCGGGCTGGGTGTGCTGCACCAGCTGCGCCGACTCCAGCCGGATCCCGTCGACTTCGAGCACGTCCCGGACGATGCCCAGCGGCAGCGGCCGCGCCGACCGGTCCGGCCGCAGCGCGGTGGCGTCCATGTCGACCTGCACCACGGCGGTCAGGAAGGTTCCGTCGCCGATCATGCCGACCGGCCGCCGGTCGCGGTCGCTGAAGGTGTACGTGCGCAGCGCCGGGTCGGCCTCGACCACGGGTGCCAGCCCCGGCTCGGTCCCGGCCGGGACCGCGAACGCGGCGGCCCGCCGGCGCCTCCGCCGCAGGGCCAGCGCGGTGCCGATCCATTCCGGCAGGGAGCGCCGGTGGCGGCGTACGACCGCGAGGACCAGCAGGACGGCCGCCGGCACGCCCGCGGGCACCAGCAGCAGCGGATCGACCACCCAGGCGGCCAGCAGCAGTGCCGCCGCCACCTGCAGCAGCACCAGCTGTTGCAATCGGAACGGCCCGAACCGGCCCGGACTCGACTTCGGATGCGGCGTCACCCCGCCGCGCGGCGGCGCGGCCGCGGCGGCCCGCTGTTCCGTCGCGATGGCCATCTCCGGCACACCTCCCCTTCCACGGCACCGGATCCGGGTGCCCCCCGCGCGCACCGGAGCGGTGCGGGCGCTTCCCGCCGCCCTCCGGAATCTCCCGATCCGCCCCAACGGGCCCCGATGGGACCGGAACGTGAGGCAACGGGAGCCAACGGGAGGCATCGAACGGCGCCCGGCGGCCCCGAACGGCCGCCTCACCCTACCCGCCCCGTACCACCCCGTCGTCAACAGGCATAGTAGGTCCCCGGTCCGACGAATCATGGCCCGGGGACCGTACCCACCGACCGGGCCGGGCGGGGAGAAGCAGACGGCCATGGCATCACGACGCGACGAACTCAACGCGTACACCTTTGCGAAGCGGCGATCGGTGGCCGCCTTCCTCCAGCCTTCCGCGACCGGCACCGAGGAGGGCGCCCCGCGTCCGCTGCGGGCCGTGGTGCCGGGACTGGTCGTGGGCGCGCTGGTGCTCGTGGGGTTCGGCGCCTGGGGCATGTTCAAGCCGCAGGCCCCCAAGGAGTGGGACAAGCCCGGCACCAAGGTGATCATCGGCAAGAACTCCACCACCCGCTACGTGGTGCTGAACACCGACGGGAAGCCCCGGCTGCACCCGGTGCTCAACCTGTCCTCCGCCCGGCTCCTCCTGGACCCGGGCAAGTTCGACGTCATCCAGGTCGACGACAGGATCCTGGACGCCGGCAAGCCGCCGCGCGGACCCATCATCGGCATCCCCTACGCCCCCGACCGGCTGCCCTCGGCGAAGGACGCGGGCGAGGCGAAGCGCTGGGCCGTCTGCCAGCAGCCCGGCGGGAACGGCAAGGGCGTGCAGACCGCCGCGTTCGTGCTGGCCGCGCGCGAGGCGGGACTGATGGACGACAAGCGCAAGCTGGCCGACGGCCAGGTGCTCTACGTCCAGGCCAAGCTGCGCCGCCCGGACGGCGGCGAGGCCACCACCCGCTACCTGGTCGACTCCACCGGCACCAAGTACAAGTTCCCGGAGGGCACGCCCGAGGCGGCCACCCTCACCATGGCCCTGGTCGGCACCGGCACCCCGCAGCAGGTCACCCCGCAGTGGCTGGAGACGCTCAACACCGGAGAGGACCTCGCCTTCCCCAAGCTCGACGGCAAGGCCGGCGACGACGCCAAGGTGCAGGGCCTGACCACGGCCGACAACAAGATCGGCATGGTGCTGCTGGCCCGGACCGGCTCCGGCCCCCAGCACTTCGTGGTCCAGGCGGGCAAGGTCTCCAGGGTGTCCTCCTTCACGGCCTGGCTGCTCATCAACTCCCCGGCCGCCGAACGCCTGAACATGAACGGCCGGGCCAAGGAGGTCGACCTCCAGTCGATCCGCCCGGACGGCACCCAGTTCAACGAGAAGAAGCGCTGGCCCAGGACGCAGTCCAGCCAGGTCAACGGGAGCACCGGAGCGGCCGCCGCGGGCGCCGCGCAGGGCGGCCCCCGCAACACCGTCTGCACCGTGCTGCGCTCCGTCGACGGGCAGGGCAGGACCACCCTGAGCACCTGGGCGGGCACCGGCTTCCCGGTGGACATCAGCGCCAGCGGCACCAGTTCGTACGTCACGCCCGGCTCCGGCCTGCTCTACACCCAGTTCCAGGGCAAGCAGGCCAAGGGCGGCGGTTCCCTCTTCCTGGTCACCGACACCGGTCTGCGGTACGCCGTCCAGGCGAACGGGGACAGCGACGCCGAGCAGTCCGGCATCGGCGCCTCCCCGCAGCCCGGGACGGGGGACGGGAAGGGGAAGGCGGAGGCCGCGCCGGAGGCCAGCCAGGCCCAGGCCCGGCTCGGCTACAAGGACGTGGCTCCGGCGCTGGTCCCCATCACCTGGTCGGAGTTCCTTTCCAAGGGCCCCCGTCTGGACACCAATGCGGCCCGCCAGCCGCAGGGTTCGTGAGGACGGCCGCCCTCCGATGACAGCGACGACACAGCAGCCGAAGCCATGGACGCACCGGGCCGCGCACCTGGCGGCCGCCCTGGCCCTCACGGCGGCCCTCGGCACCACCACCGGCGCCGCCGCCCCGCCGCCCGCGGCCGCCCTGCACCTGGCGGGCGCCGGCGAGTGCACGTTCCCGATGAAGAAGCAGACCGCCGGCCGCCCCTGGGCCCTGCAGCGGCTGCTGCTCGACGAGCTCTGGGCCGAGAGCAAGGGCAAGGACGTCCGGGTCGCGGTCATCGACACCGGTGTGGACCGGGCCAACCCGCAGCTCAGCGGCGCCATCGACGTGGGCGCGGGCAAGGACTTCATCGACGGCAAGGGCGACGGCACCAACGACACGGTCGGCCACGGCACCAAGGTCGCCGGTCTGATCGCGGCCCGCTCCAACAAGGGCACCGGCTTCGTCGGGCTGGCCCCCGAGGCCACCATCATCCCGATCCGGCAGAACGACGGCCAGGGCAAGGGCAACGCGGAGACGCTCAGCAAGGCCATCGACCACGCCGTCGACAAGGGCGCCCAGATCATCAACATCTCGCAGGACACCGACGCCCCGCTGGGCGAGAACTCCATGCTCGGCCAGGCGGTCAAGCGGGCGGTGGACAAGAACGTGCTGATCGTCGCCTCGGCCGGCAACGACGGCCTGAACGGCCAGAAGCGCAAGACGTACCCGGCCGCCTACCCCAAGGTGCTCGCCGTGGGCGCCTCCGACCGCAACAACGAGCGGGCGGCCTTCTCGCAGCCCGGCACCTTCCTGTCCGTCGCCGCCCCGGGCGTCGACATGCTGTCCACCGTCCCGGGCTTCGGCCAGTGCGTCGACAGCGGGACGAGCTTCTCCGCCCCCTACGTCGCCGGGGTCGCGGCGCTGCTGAAGGCCCAGCACAAGGACTGGACCCCGGAAGAGATCATCTGGCAGATCCAGCAGACCGCCGAACGGTCCGTCAAGGGCCGTGACGACTACGTCGGATGGGGCGTCGTCGACCCGGTGCGCGCGGTCACCCAGGACCACGAGCGGCCCAGGCCCCCGGTGCCGGACCCCGGTCCGCCGCCCGCCGCCGCACCGGACGTGGCACCGCTCCAACTGGCCGAGACGGCACAGGAACGCGAGGAGCGGCTCGGCACCTACGCGCTGGGCGTGGCCGCCGTGCTGATCGCCGTCATCGCGGGTACGGCGGTGGTCGTCCGGGATGCCCGGAACCGTCGCCGTCGTTTGCAGTGAACCGTCACAGTTCGCCTACAGGTCCGCCGTACCGGTGTTGGGACTGACAGATGAACTGACTAGAGTGGCCTGAGCCTTCACGACTGTGATCGGGGGCTGACGCAACCACACCGGTCGGGTCAGTGAATTGAAGAAGTGAGGAGCTTGACGATGAGCAACCCTGCAGGCGGGTTCGGACTTGCGGACGATCCGGTCGTCCAGGCGAAGAACAAGATCAACAGCACCGCCAACGCCGTCACCACGCAGGCCCGCGAGCTGGCCGACATCCTCGCCACGGTGAGCGCCGGCTGGACCGGTTCCGGTGCCTCGGGCTTCATCTCGGCGCAGACCATGGTGAACGAGGACCACGACGCGATCCGCCGGCTGCTCGGCGTGCTGCACCACGCGGTGGCCGAGACCAAGAACCTGAGCAACGCCCAGGACGACGACGTGCGCGCGGCCTTCAACAGCATCAAGGCCCAGACCGCCAACTCGTCCGGCCTCAACAGCGTCTGACGGACTGCTCCAGTCCACCGGGAAGCGTCCGTCCAGCACTAAGGAGAAGAAACATGGCCGGTGACCAGGGCCAGATGAGGGTCCGGTACGAGAGCGTCCAGGAGATGGCGAACCGCATCCGCGCCGTCTCCAAGAAGATCGTCGACGACCTGGCGGAGATGGACACGGCGCTGAAGGTCGTCACCGACACCTGGGACGGTGAGGCGCACGCGCAGTACGTCCAGCTCCAGGCCAAGTACAAGGGCCGCGCCGAGCACATGCGCGACACCCTGGAGAACGTCGCCAAGATCATCGAGCAGGGCAAGGGCGACTACCGCGCCACCGACGTCAAGGCCTCGCGCCTGTTCACCGAGGCCTTCTGAGCCTCCGGGCCGGCATGCGTGCCGCCACACACCTGCCCGGCCCACACGGAAGGGGCGCGCCCGCACCGGGCGCGCCCCTTTCCCGTACGGCCTCGCGTTCGCCGCCCCGTTCCGCCTGGGGGCCGTGAAGACCGGCTGCGAAGACCGGCCGTGAAGACCGGCCGCGAAGACCCGCCGCGAAGACGGCGCTACGCCGTCTCGATGTCGAACTCGCCGTCCCTGGCGCCGAGTACGAACGCCTCCCACTCGGCCGCGGTGTACCGGAGCACGGTCTCCCGGTCCAGCGAGGACCGCATGGCGACCCCGCCGCCCGGCAGGTGCGCGATCTCCACCCGCTCCTCGTCCGGGCCGGTCCCCGGCGGGCCCTCCCACTCCACTCCGCTGATGTCGAGCGCGTACAGCTCGTCCTTCTCCGCTTGCGTGCCCATGGGCGGCCTTCCCCTCGGTGCTGCGTCCGCCGTCCGGCGTCCGCCCCCCGATTATCCGGCCACGGGCCCCGCCCGTGGCCGCGTTCGCCCACATCGGCCCCCGCGTGCTACAGCCCCGGCAGCCGGCCCAGCTGGACCAGCGAGGTGCCCCGCTTCCGGGAGGCGAAGTACCCCCGGCCCGGCGGCATCGGCCGCGGACGGACGTTCCCGATCAGATCGCCCTCCGACGGATCGCCCGCCAGCACCACGCCCTGCGCGCCCAGCTCCTTGATCCGCTGCATGAACGGCTCGTACATCGCCCGCGAGGCACCGGCCGAGCTCCTGGCGATGATGAACCGCACACCGGTGTCCCGGGCGAACGGCAGGTACTCCGCCAGCGGCGCCAGCGGATTGCCCTGGCTGGTCGCCACCAGGTCGTAGTCGTCGATCACGATGAACACGTCCGGACCGGTCCACCAGCTGCGGTCGCGCAGCTGCTGCGGGGTGACGTCGTCCGGCGGCTGCCGCCGCTGGAACACCCCGCCCAGCGCCTCCATGTGCATCTGCAGGGAGCTCGCCATCGGCGCGTACTCCAGCAGGTGCTCCTCCGGCAGCGCACCCAGCAGCGTCCGCCGGTAGTCGCCGACCACCAGCCGCGCCTGGTCCGGGGTGTACCGCTGGGCGATCTGCTGCGTGATCAGCCGCAGCAGGTTCGTCTTGCCGGACTCGCTCTCACCGAACACCAGGAAGAACGGATCGGTCTCGAAGTCGACGAACACCGGCTCCAGGTCGGTCTCGTCGATGCCGATCGCGATCCCGCGGCCCGGGTACTCGCCGCCCTTGGGCAGCTGGTCCGCGTGCAGCAGCCGCGGCAGCAGCCGCACCCCCGGCGCCGACGGACCCGACCAGTTCGCCTGGACCGCCGCCACGAACGCGGCCGTCCCCTCCGACAGGTCCTCCGCGGAGTGCGAGCCGTCGATCCGCGGGAGTGCCCCGAGGAAGTGCAGCTTCTCCGCCACCTGGCCGCGGCCCGGCATGCCCGGCGGCACGTTGGCCGCGACCTTGCGGTCGAACTCCGAGTCCATGACGTCGCCGAGCCGCAGTTCCAGCCGGTTGAGCATCTGGTCCTTGAGCGCGGCCCGCACCTCCATGTACCGCGCCGCGGTGACCACCACGTGGATGCCGTAACCCAGACCGCGTCCGGCGATGTCGGTGACCACCGGCTCCAGGCCCTCGTACTCGCTCCGGAAGGCGCCCCAGCCGTCCACCACCAGGAACACGTCGCCCCAAGGCTCGCCCGGCAGGTCACCCGCCGCCCGCCGGCGCCGGTAGGTGGCGATCGAGTCGATGCCGTTCGCCCGGAAGAACTCCTCCCGCCGGTTCAGGATGCCCGCGACCTCCGCGACCGTACGCCGTACCCGCTCCGGGTCCAGCCGGGACGCGATGCCGCCCACGTGCGGCAGGTCCGCCACCGCGGACAGACCGCCACCGCCGAAGTCCAGCCCGTAGAACTGCACCTCGCGCGGGGTGTGCGTGAGCGCGAACGATGAGATCAGCGTCCGCATCAGCGTCGACTTGCCGGACTGCGGACCGCCGACCACCATCATGTGGCCGGCCGCACCGGAGAAGTCCCGGTACAGCACCTCGCGCCGCTGCTCGAAGGGCTTGTCGATGAGGCCCAGCGGCACCACCAGCCCGCCCGGCCGGGTGTAGCCCTCCGCGTGCAGCCCGCGCGCCTCGTTCGGCGCCAGCGCCGGCAGCAGCTGGTCCAGCGGCGGAGCCTGGTCCAGCGGCGGCAGCCACACCTGGTGCGCGGGCACGCCCTGGCCCTCCAGCCGGCCCACGATCACGTCCAGCACCGTGTCGGCCAGCGCGTCGTCCTCCCGGGACTCCGCCTGCGCCGCCAGGTACGCCGGATCCGGCGCCGCGTACACCACCGGCACCGGCGCCGCCGTGAACAGCACCGGCCGCCGCTCCACCGGGAACTGCCCGACCGACAGGTCCGGGCCGCCCGAGCGGTAGGTGCCCGACACGTACGCCGCCTTGAACCGCACCATCTCGTCCGTGCCGAACTTCAGATAGCCCGAACCCGGCACCGACGGCAGGTGGTACGCGTCCGGCACGCCGATCGCCGTCCGCGACTCCGCCGCCGAGAAGGTCCGCAGACCGATCCGGTACGACAGGTACGTGTCCAGGCCGCGCAGCTTCCCCTCCTCCAGGCGCTGCGAGGCCAGCAGCAGGTGCACGCCCAGCGACCGGCCGATCCGGCCGATCTGGATGAACATGTCGATGAAGTCGGGCTTGGCGGTGAGGAGTTCGGAGAACTCGTCGATGACCAGCACCAGCGAGGCCAGCGGCTCCAGCGGCGCGCCCGCCGCTCGTGCCTTCTCGTAGTCGTGGATGTTGGCGTAGTTGCCCGCGGACCGCAGCAGCTCCTGCCGGCGCTGCAGCTCACCACGGATCGAGTCGCCCATGCGGTCGACCAGCGTCAGGTCGTCCGCCAGGTTGGTGATGACCGCCGCCACGTGCGGCATCTGCGACATCCCGGTGAACGTCGCACCGCCCTTGAAGTCCGCGAGGACGAAGTTCAGCGTCTCCGAGGTGTGCGTGACCGCCAGCCCCAGCACCAGCGTGCGCAGCAGCTCCGACTTGCCCGAACCCGTCGCGCCCACGCACAGGCCGTGCGGCCCCATGCCCTCCTGCGCGGCCTCCTTCAGGTCCAGCATGACCGGCGCGCCGTCCACGCCGACACCGATCGGCACCCGCAGCCGCTCGCCCGCCGACCGCGGCCGCCAGGTCCGCGCCACGTCGATCGAGCCCGCGTCCCCCAGGTTCAGCAGGTCGGTGAAGTCCAGATTGGCCAGCAGCGGCTCGTCCTCGTCACCGCCACCGGTGCGCATCGGCGCCAGCTGCCGCGCCAGCGCCTCCGCCGCGGGCAGCGACAGTACGTCCGGGGTGCCCTCGTAGCCGATGCCGCCGCCCGACTCCAGCAGCAGCCGGCCCGGCCGCGCCACGACCGAGAGCCCGCCCCGCGGCTCGTCCAGCTCGCCCGCCACCACCTCGACGATGGTCACGCCCTGCAGGCCCTCGGCCGCCGCGAACACCGACTCCGGCGGCACCAGTCCGCCGCGCGCGTCCGAGTCCAGCACCAGCACGACGTGCGGCTGGTCCAGCACCGGCGAAACGTCCCGGCTGAACCGCGGCCGCCCGTCCAGCCGCGACCCCAGCAGCCCCTCCACCTCGGCCAGGTCGTCGCCGAACAGCCGCTTCGTACCGGCCCCGTCGAAACCGCCCGGACCCGAAACCTGGGTGTGCGGGAGCCACTTCACCCAGTCCCAGTGCGGCACCGCGTCCGGCGCCGCCACCACCGCCACCACCAGGTCCTCGGGGGAGTGCAGCGTCACCAGCTGCGCCACCAGGGCCCGCGCCGTACTGCGCGCCGACTCCGGCTCACCGGACACCGTCACGTGGTAGAACGCCCGCACCGACACGGCCACCGGCAGTGCGTCCAGCGAGGAATGGATCCGCAGGAAGCGCTGCATCGCGCCCGCCGTCAGCGGCTCCAGCTCGTCCACCGGCGCCGTCTCCGGAGCCACCAGCGGAGTCGCCAGCCGCTGCGGCCCCAGCCCCAGCCGGGCCTGCCCGAAGTCCGTGTCGCCGACCCGCCGCTCCCACAGCCGCGAGCCCTCCGCCACCACCGACCACAACTGCTCCGGAGCAGGGTGCAGATAGAGCTGCGCGTCCCGCTGCACCCGGGCCGTACGCCGCACCTGACGGCGCGTCTGCGCGAGGTATTTCAGGTAGTCCCGCCGCACATCCGCCATTTGCCCCTGCGTACCCTTGCGGTACCGCACGAGCTGGGCGACGACCATCGCGACCGTGGACGCCAGCATCAGCACGCCCATGATCTTCATGAACGGCATGCCGGTGGGCATGAAGAAGAACACCACGGACGAGCCCATGCCGAGCAGCGGCAGGAGTTGCATCGCAACACCCTCCTGCTGCCCGCGCGGAAGCTCCGGCGGAGCTTCCAGCCGCACTTCGTCCGTGGGGATCTCGGGCGGCAGGGACCGCGGCGGTCGTTTGACGACGATCTGGCTCACCGGAGCATCAATCCCTCGGGGACGGACGGGACGTCATCCCGGCGGTGGCCGGGGGATGGTGATCCTACTTGCCGACAGTCACCCCCACTGCCGGTAGGGTGGCGCGCGCATTCATGCGCATCCGCGAAGCAGCCACCGAACCAGGGGGTCACACAGGTGAGTACGGGCCAGGCGACCGGTTTCGTGAGGGTCACCGTCGTGGCCCCGGACAGCCGCATAGACGTCGCACTCCCCGAGGACATCGCCGTCGCCGACGTCTACCCGGAACTGCTCCGCCTCACCGGACAGACCCAGCCCGTCGGCACTCCCACCGGCTACCACCTGGTCCGCCGGGACGGCTCCGTCCTCGACGGCGCCCGCACCCTCGCCGGCCAGACCGTCCTCGACGGCGAGGTGCTCAGCCTCCGCCCCTTCGCGGAATCCCTGCCGCCCGCCGTCTTCGACGACGTCGCCGACGCCGTCGCGGCCGCCGTGGTCCGCGACCGGCACCGCTGGAGCGACGACATGCTCCGCGCCGCCGGCCTCACCGCCGCCGTCGTGCTCTTCGTGCTCATGGGCTTCGTCCTCTGGTACGCCGACCCCGTCCGGCACGACATGCACGGCCTGCCCGGCATCATCGCCGGAGCCGCCGGCCTGCTCCTCACCGCCGCGGCCGGCGTCCGCGCCCGGGTCTACCGCGACCGCGGCTCCGCCGTCGCCCTCGGCCTCGGCGCCCTCCCGATGCTGCTGATCGCCGGCTCCGGGATCCTCGCCCCGGCCGACGGCGAAGGCCCCGGCCGCCTCCAGTTCCTGCTCGGCTGCGTCACCGTCCTGGTCGCCTCCGTCATCCTGGTCGCGCTCACCCCCAGCGGCGACGCCCTCTTCGTCGCCGCCACCTTCCTCGCCGCCACCGGCACCCTGGCCACCTTCCTGGCGATCGTCACCTCCGCCACCGCCACCGGCACCGCGGCCGTCTGCGCCCCCGTGGCCATCGGCCTGGTCGCCTTCCTCCCCGGCCTCTCCGCCCGCTTCGCCCGGCTGCCCATCGGCTACGCCGCCCCCCAGAGCTCCACCGAGGACTACCCCGGCCCCGACGGCTACGACACCGACCCGTACGGCGACCAGACCGCCGACGGCTCCGACCCCGTCACCCCGCTCGACGCCGAGCTGATCGCCGCCCAGGCCCGCCGCGGCCACGAGATGCTGCTCGGCCTGGTCGGCGGCTGCGCCGCGGTCGCCGTGGGCTCCGCCGCCGTCCTCGGGTTCTCCGACAACACCTGGGGCAAGCTCCTGGCCCTGGCCACCGGCCTGGCCATGCTGCTGCGGGCCCGCCTCTTCCGCTACACCTCCCAGGTGGTCTGCGCCCTGGTCGCCGGCCTCGCCGCCATCGCCCTGCTGGTCCTGGGCCTCGCCCTGAACCCGCCCCTGGACCTGGTCACCGAGCTCGCCCGGACGGGTGAGAGCGGCGGACTGGACCTGCGCACCATCTGGCTCTCCGCCGCCGTCGCCGCGGGCGCCGCGCTCCTCGCCGGCATCGGCCTGGTCATCCCCCGCAAGGGCCTCTCCCCCTTCTGGGGCCGTACCCTCGACCTCGCCGAGGCCGCCGTACTGCTCAGCCTGGTCCCGCTCTGCCTGGCCGTGCTCGACGTCTACACCCGGGCCCGTTCTCTCACCAGCTGAGACCGGCGGCCCGACAGCCTGGTACGCTGTGTGACGGTCGTTTGTGCATGCGCCCCGGAATCACCCCCGGGACTGCGCCCGACCGCGTGCTGATCACCAGCCGCGGACGGAGCACCGGCCCCGCCTCCTGAGTCACGGAAGCTCCCCGGAGAAGCAGACCTGGGGCACTCGGAGGCACGAATCACCTCAAAGGAGTAAGCATGTCGCTCGACACCGCCACGAAGAAGCAGATCATCGCCGAGTTCGGCCAGAAGGAGGGCGACACCGGCTCTCCCGAGGTTCAGGTCGCCATGCTCTCCCGCCGCATCTCGGACCTGACCGAGCACCTCAAGGCCCACAAGCACGACCACCACTCCCGTCGTGGTCTGCTGATCCTGGTCGGCCAGCGCCGCCGCCTGCTGCAGTACCTGGCCAAGAAGGACATCCAGCGCTTCCGTACGCTGGTCGAGCGCCTCGGCATCCGCCGCGGTGCCGCGGGCGCCAAGTAAGACGCTGTGGAGGGAGCGGTTCCCACTCTTAGGGGGCCGCTCCCTTTGCTGTACGTGCGGGACGTACCGGACGCTTTGTAGTCTGGACCGCAAGGCACCACCGAAGCACAAATGAAGAGGGGGAGCGCCCTCCCTACGCACCGCCGGTCCTCGGTAGTGGCACCCGGAGAGCCCGTACGGGCCCCGTCCCGGATGCTTCGATCGAAGACCGGCCCGCACGCAAGGCGCGCTTCTCCGACCGTCCCCCGCCACACGGGCGGAGGACGGAGACGACGAAAATGGAGAAAACGCTAGTGGAGAACGAGACCCACTACGCCGAGGCCGTCATCGACAACGGCTCCTTCGGCACCCGCACCATCCGCTTCGAGACGGGCCGCCTGGCCCGCCAGGCCGCCGGCTCCGCCGTTGCCTACCTGGACGACGACACGATGGTCATGTCCGCGACCACCGCGTCCAAGAAGCCCAAGGACCAGCTCGACTTCTTCCCCCTGACGGTGGACGTCGAGGAGCGGATGTACGCGGCCGGCCGCATTCCCGGCTCCTTCTTCCGCCGTGAGGGCCGCCCCTCCGAGGACGCCATCCTCACCTGTCGCCTGATCGACCGCCCGCTGCGCCCGTCCTTCGCCAAGGGCCTGCGCAACGAGATCCAGGTCGTCGCCACGGTCATGGCGCTCAACCCCGACCACCTGTACGACGTCGTCGCGATCAACGCCGCGTCCGCGTCCACCCAGCTGGCCGGCCTGCCCTTCTCCGGCCCGGTCGGCGGCGTCCGCGTCGCGCTGATCAAGGGCCAGTGGGTCGCCTTCCCGACGCACACCGAGCTCGAGGACGCCGTCTTCGACATGGTCGTCGCCGGTCGCGCCCTGGAGGACGGCGACGTCGCGATCATGATGGTCGAGGCCGAGGCCACCGACAAGACCATCCAGCTGGTCAAGGGCGGCGCCGAGGCGCCGACCGAGGAGATCGTCGCGGCGGGCCTCGAGGCCGCCAAGCCGTTCATCAAGGTCCTGTGCAAGGCGCAGTCGGACCTCGCCGCCAAGGCCGCCAAGCCGACCGCCGAGTTCCCGGTCTTCCTGGACTACCAGGACGACGTCTTCGCCGCCCTCTCCGACGCCGTCCGCGGCGAGCTCGCCCAGGCGCTCACCATCGCCGGCAAGCAGGAGCGCGAGAGCGAGCTGGACCGCATCAAGGAGATCGCGGCCGAGAAGCTGCTCCCGGCCTTCGAAGGCCGCGAGAAGGAGATCTCCGCCGCCTACCGCTCGCTCACCAAGGCCCTGGTCCGTGAGCGCGTGATCAAGGACAAGATCCGCATCGACGGCCGCGGCGTCACGGACATCCGTACGCTGGCCGCCGAGGTCGAGGCCATCCCGCGGGTCCACGGCTCCGCCCTGTTCGAGCGTGGCGAGACCCAGATCCTGGGCGTCACCACCCTGAACATGCTCCGCATGGAGCAGCAGCTGGACACCCTCTCCCCGGTGACCCGCAAGCGCTACATGCACAACTACATCTTCCCGCCGTTCTCCGTCGGCGAGACCGGCCGCGTCGGCGCCCCCAAGCGCCGCGAGATCGGTCACGGCGCCCTGGCCGAGCGCGCGCTCGTCCCGGTCCTGCCGACCCGCGAGGAGTTCCCCTACGCGATCCGTCAGGTGTCCGAGGCCCTCGGCTCCAACGGCTCGACCTCCATGGGCTCGGTCTGCGCCTCCACCATGTCGCTGCTGAACGCCGGTGTGCCCCTCAAGGCCCCCGTCGCCGGCATCGCCATGGGCCTGATCTCCCAGGAGATCGACGGCGAGACCCACTACGTCACCCTCACCGACATCCTCGGTGCGGAGGACGCCTTCGGCGACATGGACTTCAAGGTCGCCGGCACCAAGGAGTTCGTCACCGCCCTCCAGCTCGACACCAAGCTGGACGGCATCCCGGCCTCCGTCCTGGCCGCGGCCCTCAAGCAGGCCCGCGACGCCCGCCTCCACATCCTCGACGTGATGATGGAAGCGATCGACACGCCGGACGAGATGTCCCCGAACGCCCCGCGGATCATCACCGTCAAGATCCCGGTGGACAAGATCGGTGAGGTCATCGGCCCCAAGGGCAAGATGATCAACCAGATCCAGGAGGACACCGGCGCCGAGATCACGATCGAGGACGACGGCACCATCTACATCGGTGCCGCCGACGGCCCGGCCGCCGAGGCCGCCCGCGCCACGATCAACGGCATCGCCAACCCGACCATGCCGGAGGTCGGCGAGCGCTACCTGGGCACGGTCGTCAAGACCACCACCTTCGGTGCCTTCGTCTCCCTGCTCCCGGGCAAGGACGGCCTGCTGCACATCTCGCAGATCCGCAAGCTCGCCGGTGGCAAGCGCGTGGAGAACGTCGAGGACGTGCTCGCGGTCGGCACCAAGGTCCAGGTCGAGATCGCCGAGATCGACCAGCGCGGCAAGCTCTCCCTGATCCCCGTGATCGAGGGCGAGGACGCCGCCGACGAGGCTGACAAGGACGACTCCGACAAGTGACGTCGCGTAGTTCCCGTGTGACGGCCCGCCCCTCTTCGGAGGGGCGGGCCGTCGCCCGTACCCAAACCCTGCTCAAGGGCGAGAACGGCATCGGCACCGTCCGGCGGACCGTCCTCCCCGGCGGACTGCGCGTCGTCACCGAGACGCTGCCCTCGGTCCGCTCCGCCACCTTCGGCATCTGGGTGAACGTCGGCTCCCGCGACGAGACCCCCGCCCTCAACGGCGCCACGCACTACCTGGAGCACCTCCTCTTCAAGGGCACCACCAAGCGGTCCGCCCTCGACATCTCCGCCGCGATCGACGCCGTCGGCGGCGAGATGAACGCCTTCACGGCGAAGGAGTACACCTGCTACTACGCGCGGGTGCTCGACACCGACCTGCCGCTGGCCATCGACGTGGTCTGCGACATGCTCACCGGATCCCTGATCCTGGAGTCGGACGTCGACGCCGAGCGCGGGGTCATCCTCGAAGAGATCGCGATGACCGAGGACGACCCCGGCGACATGGTCCACGACCTGTTCGCCGAGACCATGTTCGGCGACAGCCCGCTGGGCCGCCCCGTCCTCGGCACCGTCGACACGATCAACGCGCTCACCCGCGACCAGATCGCCCGCTTCTACAAGAAGCACTACGACCCCACCCACCTGGTCGTCGCCGCCGCCGGCAACGTCGACCACGCCAAGGTCGTCCGCCAGGTCCGCGCCGCCTTCGAGCGGGCCGGCGCCCTCGGCCGCACCGACGCCGTGCCGACCGCCCCGCGCGGCGGCACCAAGCGGATCCGCACCGCCGGCCGGGTCGACCTGGTCAACCGGAAGACCGAACAGGCCCACGTCGTCCTCGGCATGCCGGGCCTGGCCCGCACCGACGACCGCCGCTGGGCCCTGGGCGTCCTCAACACCGCCCTCGGCGGCGGCATGTCCTCCCGGCTCTTCCAGGAGGTCCGGGAGAAGCGGGGCCTCGCCTACAGCGTCTACTCGTACACCTCCGGCTTCGCCGACACCGGCCTGTTCGGCGTCTACGCCGGCTGCCGCCCCAACCAGGTGCACGACGTGCTCCGGATCTGCCGCGACGAGCTCGACAAGGTCGCCTCCGAGGGACTCACCGACGAGGAGATCAAGCGCGCCGTCGGCCAGCTCTCCGGCTCCACCGTCCTCGGCCTGGAGGACACCGGCGCCCTGATGAACCGCATCGGCAAGAGCGAGCTGTGCTGGGGCACCCAGATGTCCGTCGACGACATGCTGACCAGCATCGCCGCGGTGACCCCGGACGACGTCCGTGCGGTGGCACAGGATGTACTGGCACAGCGACCGTCGCTGTCGGTGATCGGCCCGCTCAAGGAGAAGCAGGCGGCCCGCCTCGACGAAGCGGTCGCGTAGTCCGTACGGAGTGAAGGAAGCGAAGAACATGAGCAAGCTGCGCGTGGCGGTACTCGGGGCCCAGGGCCGCATCGGCTCAGAGGCCGTCAAGGCCGTCGAGGCCGCCGGGGACATGGAACTGGTGGCCGCGCTCGGCCGCGGCGACAAGCTGGAGACCCTCGTCGAGAACGAGGCCCAGGTCGCCGTCGAGCTGACCACTCCCGGCTCGGTGATGGGCAACCTGGACTTCCTCATCCGCCACGGCATCCACGCCGTGGTCGGCACCACGGGGTGGACCGAAGACCGCCTCGCCCAGCTGAACACCTGGCTCGCCGCCTCCCCGGAGACCGGTGTGCTCATCGCCCCCAACTTCTCCATCGGCGCCGTCCTGACGATGAAGTTCTCCGCCCAGGCGGCCCGGTACTTCGAATCCGTCGAGGTCGTCGAACTCCACCACCCGAACAAGGTGGACGCCCCCTCCGGCACCGCCACCCGCACCGCCCAGCTCATCGCCGAGGCCCGTGCCAAGGCGGGCTGCGCCCCGCAGCCGGACGCCACGGCCACCGCCCTCGACGGTGCGCGCGGCGCGGACGTGGACGGCGTACCGGTGCACGCCGTACGGCTCCGCGGCCTGCTGGCCCACCAGGAGGTCCTGCTGGGCGGCGAGGGCGAGACCCTCACCATCCGTCACGACTCCCTGCACCACAGCAGCTTCATGCCGGGCATCCTGCTCGGCGCCCGCCGCGTGCCGCAGACCCCGGGCCTGACCTTCGGCCTGGAACACTTCCTCGACCTGAGCTGAGCCACGACCATGCGCGCGAAGATCACCTACCTCGTCACCGCGGCCGTCCTGGCCCTGTACTTCGTCCTGGCCGGCGGCCGCGGCGTGGCGCTGATCCGGATCGGCACACCGCTGACCGTCAGCTTCGGCGTGGCCGTCCTGATCCTGCCGGTCATCGGCATCTGGTTCCTCTGGAAGAACACCCAGTTCGTCAGCAAGGCCAACCGGCTCGCCGAGGAGCTGGAGGCGGAGGGCGGGCTGCCGGAGGACGAGCTGGAGCGGGACCGGTACGGACGCATCCTGCGGGACTCCGCGGACGAGGTCTTCGCGCGCCGCAAGGCCGAGACCGAGGACGCGCCGGGGGACTGGCGTTCCTGGTTCCGCCTCGCCATCGCCTACCACGACGCCCGGGACACCCCGCGGGCGCGCAAGGCCATGCAACGGGCCATCGCCCTGCACGACAAGAAGCCCGTACGGGTCTGATCCCCGTACGGGCTCCCCTGCCACGGCCGGCCCCCCAGGGGGCCGGCCGGCGCGTTTCCGGCGTCCCGGGTCCGGCCTGGCGCCCCGCGGACGCCGACCCGCCGGACAGGCCCTAGCGCCCCGCGGGGACGCTCCGGTACTCCTCGGCCCACGCCTCGATGGTGTCCGCCGCGCGCTCGAAGGCCTCGGTGCGGGACAGGAAGTCCGCGCCGTGGTCGGTGACCAGCACCGGCAGCCGGTCGCCGCCCGCCGCCCCGACGGTCAGCGCCTGCCCCTGCACGGTCCGGGGCAGCCCCATCCAGCGCACCGGCTGCTGCACCGTGCGGAGTTCGCCGACCTGGCTCCAGGGCACCGAGCGGGTCCTGAGGAACGCCACCTGCCGCAGGCCCGCACGGCTCACCCACACCCCGACCCGCAGCATCCGCACGGTGCCCGCCACCACGGCGAGGGCGGCCGCCAGGCAGACGACGGCACCGCTCCCGGCACCGCTGAAGGTGATGATCATCGTGGCGAGCAGCATGAAGGAGGCGATCAGCAGCAGGACCGCGGCGATGGCCACGCGCCAGGGGCCGGGCCGGTAGGCCCGCCGCCAGCGGTCGTGGTCGTCGTGGGGCAGCGCGACGTCTTCCGGTTCGGCCGTCAGAAAGGACAGGGGCACGGCTGATCCTCACTCATGTGCACATCGGCGGAAGGGAGTCAGCGCCCTTCGGCCGCCTCCGACTGCTGGGCCTTCTCGGCCGCCTTGTGCGGCTGCAGTGCGGGCATGCCGAAGAGCAGCGAGCCGACGAGCCCCGCCACCACGGTCAGTCCGACCAGGGTACGGGCGACGAGTTGCGTCGCGCTCAGGCGCTCCCGGGGCGGTGGAGTGACGTTACTGCGGAAACGCTCCCCCTCGGCGACGAAGGCGAACGGGACGGGTTCGCGCCGACCGGACATCCGGTACCTCACTCCTCACGAAGACGTTTTCACACGGCTACCGGTAGGGACGAACGGAGCCGGCGATCGGTGCCGGATTCCTGCACATTGCCCAAAATTCCGTGGGCCCGCCGGGACCGGCCGGGCGGTGTCCGGGGGCATGACCGGATCGCCGTAGAGTGGTCGCGCCCCACGACCCTGCGAACGGGAAGGACCTCGTGACCGAGACCCCCGAGCCGAAGATCGACTTCCGGAGCGACGTCACCGTCGAACTGGTGAAGCACGCCGCCACCGACTCCGACGTGCTGTGGGCCGCCCGGGTGTCCACGGCCGGCGAGCAGTCGCTGGACGAGCTGCAGAAGGACCCGGAGCGCTCCAAGGGCCTGATCAACTACCTGATGCGGGACCGGCACGGCAGCCCCTTCGAGCACAACTCGATGACCTTCTTCATCAGCGCACCGATCTTCGTCTTCCGCGAGTTCATGCGGCACCGGGTGGGCTGGTCGTACAACGAGGAATCGGGCCGGTACAGGGAGCTCCAGCCGGTCTTCTACGTGCCGGACGCCGAGCGCAAGCTGGTCCAGGAGGGCCGTCCGGGCAAGTACGTCTTCGTCGAGGGCACCCAGGCGCAGCAGGAGCTGACGGCCCGGGTGATGGAGGACTCCTACCGGGAGGCGTACGCGGCCTACCAGGAGATGCTGGACGCGGGCGTGGCCCGCGAGGTGGCCCGTTCGGTCCTGCCGGTCGGTCTTTTCTCCTCGATGTACGCCACCTGCAACGCCCGCTCCCTGATGCACTTCCTCGGCCTGCGCACCCAGCACGAGCTGGCCCGGGTGCCGTCCTTCCCGCAGCGGGAGATCGAGATGGTGGGCGAGAGGATGGAGCAGCACTGGGCGAAGCTCATGCCGCTGACCTACGCCGCCTTCAACGCGAACGGCCGTGTGGCCCCGTAGGCACGCCCGGTCGGATGTGCGAAGCCACAGACCGAAGTGTCCGTATTGCGACGTTTCGTGAAGTTCATCTAGGCTGATCAAACGGACCCGGCACTGCTTGAACCCCCGAGCAGGCAGTGCCGGGCTCCAACACCTCCAAGCGCGACTGCGAGCCGCCCCCGGTACACGTCCCCCGAGGGGGCATCGCGAGCATGGCAGCGAGTAGCGTGTTACCCATGGCTCCGATCTCGACTCCGCAGACCCCCTTCGGGCGGGTCCTCACCGCCATGATCACGCCGTTCACGGCGGATGGCGCACTCGACCTCGACGGCGCGCAGCAGCTCGCCGTCCACCTGGTGGACGCAGGCAACGACGGCCTGATCATCAACGGGACCACCGGTGAGTCCCCGACCACCACCGACGCGGAGAAAAGCGACCTCGTACGAGCCGTGCTCGAAGCGGTCGGCGACCGCGCCCACGTCGTCGCCGGCATCGGCACCAACGACACCCACCACACCCTCGAACTGGCCCGCCAGGCCGAGCGTGACGGCGCGCACGGCCTGCTGGCCGTCACGCCCTACTACAACAAGCCCACCCAAGAGGGCCTGTACCGGCACTTCTCGGCCATCGCCGACGCCACCGAGCTCCCGGTGATGCTCTACGACATCCCGGGCCGCAGCGGCGTCCCGATCGACACCGAGACCCTCGTCCGCCTGGCCGAGCACCCCCGCATCGTCGCCAACAAGGACGCCAAGGGCGACCTCGGCCGCGCCAGCTGGGCCATCGCCCGCAGCGGCCTGGCCTGGTACTCCGGCGACGACATGCTGAACCTCCCGCTGCTCTCCGTCGGCGCCGTCGGCTTCGTCTCCGTGGTCGGCCACGTGGTGACCCCCGACCTGCGCGCCCTGCTGGAGGCCCACCTCGGCGGCGACGTGCAGAAGGCCACCGAGATCCACCAGAAGCTGCTCCCGATCTACACCGGGATGTTCCGCACCCAGGGCGTGATGACCACCAAGGCCGCCCTGGCCCTCCAGGGCCTCCCGGCCGGCCCGCTGCGGCTGCCGATGGTCGGCCTGGACGACGCGGAGACCGCCCAGCTCAAGCTCGACCTCGCGGCCGGCGGGGTACAGATTTGACACCCGACTTCACAACTGAATAGGCACCACCACACACAAGACAGCAAGTGCACGAATGTCACGCGCGCCACGTGCCTCAAAGGGGTACGTGGCGCGTGTGGTGAGGAGAGTCTTTTGAGCCATCCGCATCCGGAACTCGGCCCGCCGCCGAAGCTGCCCAAGGGCGGCCTGCGTGTGACCCCCCTCGGCGGCCTCGGCGAAATCGGCCGGAACATGACCGTCTTCGAGTTCGACGGCCGCCTCCTGATCGTCGACTGCGGCGTCCTCTTCCCCGAGGAGGAGCAGCCGGGCATCGACCTGATCCTGCCGGACTTCACGTCCATCAGGGACCGCCTCGACCAGATCGACGGCATCGTCCTCACCCACGGCCACGAGGACCACATCGGCGCCGTCCCCTACCTCCTCCGGGAGAAGCCGGACATCCCGCTGATCGGCTCCAAGCTGACGCTCGCCCTGATCGAGGCGAAGCTCCAGGAGCACCGCATCCGCCCCTACACCCTGGAGGTGAAGGAAGGGGACCGGGAGCGCCTGGGCAACTTCGACTGCGAGTTCATCGCGGTCAACCACTCCATCCCGGACGCCCTCGCGGTCGCCATCCGCACCCCCGCGGGCCTGGTCGTCGCCACCGGCGACTTCAAGATGGACCAGCTCCCGATGGACAACCGCCTCACCGACCTGCACGCGTTCGCACGTCTGAGCGAAGAGGGCATCGACCTCCTCCTCTCGGACTCCACGAACGCCGAGGTCCCGGGCTTCGTCCCGCCGGAGCGCGACATCTCCAACGTGATCCGCGGCGTCTTCGCCGGCGCCAACAAGCGGATCATCGTGGCGTCCTTCGCCAGCCACGTGCACCGCATCCAGCAGGTCCTGGACGCGGCCCACGAGTACGGCCGCCGGGTCGCCTTCGTCGGCCGTTCCATGGTCCGCAACATGGGCATCGCCCGGGACCTGGGCTACCTGCGGGTGCCGGCCGGTCTCGTCGTGGACGTGAAGACCCTCGACGACCTGCCGGACGACGAGGTCGTGCTGGTCTGTACGGGTTCCCAGGGCGAGCCGATGGCCGCGCTGTCCCGCATGGCCAACCGCGACCACCAGATCCGGATCGTCCCCGGTGACACCGTGATCCTGGCGTCGTCCCTGATCCCGGGCAACGAGAACGCGGTCTACCGCGTGATCAACGGTCTGACCCGGTGGGGCGCCAACGTGGTCCACAAGGGCAACGCCAAGGTGCACGTCTCCGGCCATGCCTCCGCGGGCGAGCTGCTGTACTTCTACAACATCTGCCGCCCCCGGAACCTCATGCCGGTCCACGGCGAATGGCGCCACCTGCGCGCCAACGCCGAGCTCGGCGCGATGACGGGTGTCCCCAAGGACCACATCGTCATCGCGGAGGACGGCGTCGTCGTCGACCTGATCGACGGCCGGGCCCGCATCGCCGGCAAGGTCCAGGCCGGATACGTGTACGTCGACGGCCTCTCGGTCGGCGACGTCACGGAGGGCGCCCTGAAGGACCGCCGCATCCTGGGCGAAGAGGGCATCATCTCGGTCTTCATCGTGGTGGACAGCACCACGGGCAAGGTCGTGGGCGGCCCGAACATCAACGCCCGCGGCTCCGGCATCGAGGACTCCGCCTTCGCGGCGGTGCTCCCGAAGATCGAGGAGGCGATCGCCCGGGCCGCCTCGGACGGCGTCGCCGAGCCCCACCAGCTGCAGCAGCTCATCCGCCGCACGCTGGGCAAGTGGGTCTCCGACAGCTACCGCCGGCGCCCGATGATCCTTCCGGTCGTCGTCGAGGTCTGATCCGACCGAGTGACGACACGGCCAGGAGCGGGGCCCCGGATTTGCATCCGGGGCCCCGCTCCAGTACGTTGACGTCTCCACCCCAGCAAGGACCGCGGCACACACGTGTGCCCGAACAGGTCGTGCAGGGGGTGGGAATCCAGACCCGGGAAACCTGATAAAGTCTGGACCGCCCGAAAGGGAAAAGGCCCTCCAACGGCCACCGGAATCCAATTCCAACCGACTGCGACTTTCGAGAAGCACGGAACGGAAAAAGAGTCTGGTAAGGTTGGAAACGCCGGAAGGGAAAAGCGCGAAAGCGCCGGAACCGGAAAGCGCCGAGGAAATCGGGTCCGAAAAGATCTGATAGAGTCGGAAACGCAAGAACGAAGGAAGCGCCCGGAGGAAAGCCCGAGAGGGTAAGTACAAAGGAAGCGTCCGCACCTTGAGAACTC